>JACXUE010000169.1 GCA_014764075.1 Sulfuricurvum sp. | reverse complement strand
ACACATATTCAGCAATCGTTTTGGCGGATATTTTTTTTGCAAATTCAACAATTGTTTCGACAATGATACGATGACGTGAATTGGATACGATACCTCTGATTAATGAACCGTCTATTTTAATATAATCAACATTTAGGTTTAAAATATGCTCAAAATTAGAATACCCCGTCCCAAAATCATCAATTGCAATTTTAGCTCCCAGTGATTTTATCTGGGTAATAAATTGGACAACCGATTCGTAGTTCTCAATACCTTCTGATTCGAGTATCTCAAATACAACTCTGTGTGCTGTATCGGTATCAATCAGACATTTGATGATCTCTTGTACGGTATAGGGGTCATTGATATCATCGATGGAGAGATTGATGGAAAATTCCTCTGTTTTCATTGCAAAACAATGACATGCCTGATAGACAATCTCTCTTGTAATGCGAGGGTAAAGCTTTGTTTTTTTTGCGATGGGGAGAAAATCATTCGGAGCAATCAAACTACCGGATATTGATATTTTCGTCCGCTACGGTAAATCTCATTTCATGAATTTCCGAAAGGAGTTGTTCTAAATGTTCTTTGAATGAACTTTGTGTCATTGATTGATAAAATAACACCGCAAATTCATCTCCACCGATTCGATAAGCCGGAATCTTCATCTCTTGGATTTTTTTGGCAAGTTGAATCAAAATCTCATCACCTGCTGAAACACCAAAGAAATCGTTGATTTCTCTAAAACTATCGATGTTAAAAATAGCACAACCTTGAGGGGAATTTTCAGCTATATCTATCGTGATTTTTGTCCGATTCGGCAATCCGGTCAACTGGTCATGGTGGTTAAGATATTTCGCTTGTTCATCGGAATATTTTCTAGCCGTGTCGTCGAAAATATACCCCATGATCCGAGTTAGCGAATTTTGTTCGTCGTATTCGACAACAGTAAAATCTTTGATCCAAATGATTTGTGAAGATTCATTAATGATCCGATATTCCTGAACGAACTTGGTTGTGTTTTTTTTGATATATTCGTCCACTTCATGAGTAATTTTTTCGAGATCATCAGGATGAATATAGTCTGAAAATTTCGTTTTTTTGGAGAGAAGTTTTATCTGGTTTATCCCTAAAACTGAGTCAATGTTAGATGAGACATAGTGTATTGGCCATCCCTCTTCATTCCCCCACTCAAAAACAACTACGGGACCACTTTCGATAAGTCTTTTGGTTGTGTTTAGTTCACGTTCAAGCTGTTTTTGAAGCGTAATATCCCTTCCGCTTCCGATAACACCGATGAGCTCTCCATTTTTATCATAAAAAGGGGCTTTGTGAACATCTAGATAGACAAGTTGTCCACGAATATTTCCGTATTCCTCAAAGCGCATCGGATGCATATGTTCAAGCGTAATACGATCACTGTTTTGACAAAGTTCACCGAAAGTATGCCATTGATCGTTTTCAGGGTGTTTTGAGCGTTCTCGGAGTGCAAAAAAAAGATCTGTTTTTCCAATGGGTTCTTGCGTATCGGAAGCCATTAAGAGATTGTCGCATATAGCTTTATTGGCAAAAAGGTATTTTCCAGAAATATCTTTTGCCCAAAGCATATCAGGTAAATGAGTTGAAATAAGTTCTAAAAAATTTTCTATTTCAATTTTATGTTCCATCTTATATGCTCCAGCTTTTAGAAAATGATTGATTTTATCATATAATCCTGTAGGCTACTATGAAAGAGTGTGTTTTTATCGGATCACTTGCAGTGGATCGATGTGGGCGTTGCGCTGAGTCACTTGAAACATCAGCTCTCTCCCTACGCGCCCAATGATAGAGCCTTGTTTGAGCCGTTTTCCCACCTCGACAGTGGGGGCGATTTTGTCTAGATGGGCATAAATAGTATGCAGTCCGTTATCATGCTCGATAATTACAACATTGTCTAACATTGCGGTCGATTTAGCCAAAATAACTTTACCGTTAAATATCGATTTGACTTTGGCATCGCTCTCGGTCGGACGGAGAGATACGGAGTCGTTAAAAATTTTGATCCCGTAAATCGGATCGGTGTAGGAACCGAACCGTTTAGTAACCACATACCCATCGAGCGGCGCAATGGTGCGTTCGCCCGAATATCCCGCAATGTTGGAGGGGCGGTACTCAGCAATTGCCTGTTTGACGTTTTCCGGTACCGGTTTGGAACCCGGCTTTTTGGCTACGATCGGCGGCGCTTTTTTAGGTTTGAGAGATTCTTGCTTGATAATATTCAAACTTGCGAGGGTCTTTTGGAGAGAGCGTTGTTGATTGAGAATTTTATCGAGCGATTTTTTGTAAAGCGCTTTCTCTTTTTCGAGCTCCGCTATCGCTTTTTCATTCTCTTTTTTGGTCTCCAACACTTTGTTTTTCTCTTGATCGATAATCGCGATCGATTTTTTGAGAACGGTGGTTTGTGAGGTCAATCCGGCAATTTTTTCGTTGTTCTCGACATAGAGTTGATTGAGCTCTTTGATCTCTTGGTTGATCTGTTTGAGATGGAGTTTGAGCGCCTCTTCGGTGATGATGGCATCAGATTCTTTGGCACGGTCATCATTAATCAGCAGTGAGATTGAGGTGTTTCGGGCAATTGCGAACACGAGGCGTTGTTCGATCTCGTTTTGGGTTTTGATTAGAAGCGCTTGCTGTGTTTCAAGCCCGCGCAGAAAAGCTTTATTGGATTGATACACACTCTCTTTGGAGCGGAGCTCTTCGACCAGCGTACTGATTTTTTGCTGTTGAGCGCCAATGATCTCTTTTTGTTTGATGATTTTCGATGC
>JACXUE010000023.1 GCA_014764075.1 Sulfuricurvum sp. | reverse complement strand
CTACCGCTGCAGCGCCAAAAAAATGGTGGGAATTACAAGACTCGAACTTGTGACATCTACCTTGTAAGGGTAGCGCTCTACCAACTGAGCTAAACTCCCGAAATAACACGAACAAGTGGCGACCCCTAAAGGATTTGAACCTCTGTTCCTACCATGAAGTGATAGTGTCCTTGGCCACTAGACGAAAGGGTCAATGACGTTACACTGGTGTCCCGTGATGGATTCGAACCATCGACCCCCTCATTAAAAGTGAGATGCTCTACCGGCTGAGCTAACGAGACCTCTGCAACCAACCAAATCGGCGATTGTGAGGGCGAAATTATAGGGAAAAGATATTGTTTTGTCAAGGAAAAATGGTGAATTAGCTAAAAAAAAGTTCTCGATCAATGTTCAGGAGCATTTTTACCGCCATCAAAACACTTTGTTCCTGAATGTAATTACGATCTCCTTCAAAATAGTACCGTTCGGTATGAACCGCCGTTTTGCTTCGTGCACTGATGTATACAGTTCCAACCGGTTTGGCTTCGCTCCCTCCGGTAGGTCCGGCGACTCCGCTGATTGAGAGGGCATAATCGGCGAAACTAACATTCATCGCCCCCTCCGACATCTCAACCACCACTTCGGCACTCACCGCGCCGTAGCTTTCAAGCGCAGTGTCATCCACGGCGAGCCAATTGGCTTTCAGGGTATTGGAATAGGTGATCAAAGATCCTTCAAAAATAGAGGAGGCTCCGCTTTGGGACGTGAAAAAATGGGCAAGCAACCCGCCGCTGCAACTTTCGGCAAAAGAGAGTTTTTTCTGATGGGCGGTAAGACGTTCGATGATAAATGCCGCTATGTTACTTGCCGCGATCACTTTGTGGTGCATCAACCCCCGAGTCGAAGCGATGAATTGGGATAAATTTCCATGTTTACGGGTATGGACACGGATTTTAAGCCACCCTTCCACCAGTTCGCTGAATTCAAGTTTAACGTCAAAATTTTGCGCTAACGGTTCAAGAAGTGTTTGTGCGTTGATCAACTCTTCGTTAAAAAGATGAATGGTAGCTAGTTTACGCTCATCTTCGATCAGAATCGGAGGGAGTTTATTACCTTCCGTTGCTAAAAGTACATTGATTTCCGAGCCATTATGGTTAAGAAGATAGCTACCGTTCTCCAAAACGCCAGCACGAGAAGGGATCAGCATTTGCTCTTTTAAAATTTGATTATCGGCGGTAATCGTACTGAGCAGTTTTCCGACGATCGTAAAGGTATGTTTGGTGGTGATAATGATGAGTTTGGAATCGTTTTTGAGGAGCGTTTCCAAGTGTAAAAAGAGCCCTTTGTCCGATTCCTCAAAATAGCTGATAGAGTCGATGGAAGTGAGATGATTTTTGATACTTCGGAGGATATAGCGCTCATAGGCTTCATTTAAAATCAGTCGATTCCCTACGAAAATAACATCGCGTTTCATGATTTTTCCCAGTATAAATTTGGGACAGTATAGCATAGCTACCCCTTGTGACAGCAAAATTTAAACCCCTTAAAGCTATAATGCATCACTTTTTATATAAGGCATCAGATGGATTATAAAGAGACCCTCCTTCTACCTCGGACCGAATTTCCGATGCGGGGAAATTTGGTTCAAAACGAGCCGATACGCTACGCCTCATGGATTGCCAACGACGTTTACGGTCGCATGAAAACCAATCGCAAAGGTGCGAAAAGTTTTACATTGCATGATGGACCTCCGTATGCCAACGGACACACCCACATCGGGCACGCACTCAACAAAGTGCTCAAAGATATCGTTGTCAAATATCACTATTTCAACGGCTGTTCGGTTCGCTTTACCCCCGGATGGGATTGTCACGGATTGCCGATTGAGCAACAGGTTGAGAAAAAACTGGGCGGAAAACAGAAAAAAGAGCTTCTCTCTACCGCTGAAGTTCGTCAAATGTGCCGAGATCATGCCAAAGAATTTATTGACATTCAACGAGACGAGTTCAAAAAACTGGGTGTTGTTGCCGATTGGGATAACCCCTATTTGACGATGGATTCCAAATTTGAAGCGAATATTTATCGAACCCTTTGCGCAGTTGCTAAAAAAGGGCTTTTGATCGAGCGTTCAAAGCCGGTTTATTGGAGCTGGGCGGAGCGGACGGCACTGGCTGAAGCTGAAGTCGAATACGAAGACAAAGAGGACTACTCGATTTATGTCGCATTTGAACTTAGCCCCGAAGCCAAAATCCGTGCAGGGATCGAGGGAGATGCCGCGATCGTGATCTGGACAACGACACCGTGGACATTGCCGGCCAACACGGGGATTTCTCTCAACCCCGAGGAGGTGTATGTCCGAACCAGCGATGGGTATATTGTGGCTGAAAAACGGTATGCCGCTCTCATCGAAGAGGGGGTTTTGAGCGGAACAATCGTTCAAAAAATTGAGGCTAAAAAGCTTGAAAACCTCTATGCGATTAACCCCCTTAACACCCGCACCTCTCATATCGTACTTGGTGAGCACGTATTGATGGAGAACGGTTCGGGATGTGTCCACACCGCTCCGGGACACGGTGAGGACGACTACCGTGTGGGGCTACGCTATAACCTCGAGGTGGTGATGCCGGTCGATGAGACGGGATGTTATGACGCGACCGTCGTGCGCGAAAAGCTCCTTCCGAATCCTGAGGCGTTCGTCGGGATGCACATCTTCAAGGCGAACGAGCCGATTATCTCGTTGCTGGGGGACAAAGCACTCAAAGTCTCCAAATTCCGCCACTCCTATCCGCACTGCTGGCGCTCTCACACGCCACTTATCTTCCGTGCGACAAAACAGTGGTTTATCAGTGTTGATGGTACTCCTGAAGGGGAGATGAAAACACTCCGTGAAATCGCCCAAGCCGAAGTGGCGAAAACGGCATTTTTTCCAGAATCTGGACGGAACCGTTTAGGATCGATGGTGGAAAACCGTCCCGACTGGTGTATCTCCCGTCAGCGCGACTGGGGGGTTCCGATCGCGTTTTTTCGCGTCAAAGCGACCGGAGAGGTGATTCTCGATGAAAAAGTACTCAATTACATTGCGATGATTTTTGAGATACACAGTTCGGACGCGTGGTACTCGATGAGCATCGAAGAACTCCTTTATCCGGGTTCAGGTTACAAAGCCGATGAGCTCGAAAAAGTCTCTGACATTCTCGATGTTTGGTTTGATAGTGGTTCAACATGGAATGCCGTACTCAAATCACGCAATTACGATGCGGGGGCGTATCCGGCTGATCTGTACATCGAGGGGTCCGACCAACACCGAGGATGGTTTCAAAGCTCCCTCTTTTTGTCTACGGCGGTCGAACACGTCGCCCCGTATAGAGCCCTTTTGACTCACGGTTTCACTGTTGATGAAAAAGGTGAGAAGATGTCCAAATCCAAAGGGAACGTCGTCGCTCCCGAAAAAGTACTTAGTCAGTACGGTAGTGAAATCTTGCGTCTTTGGGTTGCGATGAGTGATTACCAAGGGGATTTGAAGATTTCCGATAATATTCTCAAGCAAATTGCGGAACAATACCGTAAATTACGTAATACGTTCCGTATTATGCTCGCCAATCTCGACGGACTTGAGAGTATTGTTCCGTACAGTGAGATGGGTGAAATCGATAAATGGATCGTTGCAAAAGCCAAAGAGGTGTTTGACGAGACTCACCGGCTGTTTGGAGAGTACAATTTTGTTCACGGGATGAGTGGTCTGAATTATTTCATCGTCAATGAACTCAGCGGGATCTACATTGATATTACCAAAGATCGTATGTATTGTGATGCGGCTAATTCGCAGGGGCGCCGCTCAACCCAAAGCGCGATGGCAATTATCGCCAAATCGATGCTTGGGTTAATCGCTCCGATTTTAACCTATACCGCCGATGAAATTTTTGAAAATGCCCCTGCGGTAATCAAAGGGTCTGCAACGGATATTTTTGATATTACTTATGCTTCTATTGAACCGGTAGAAAGCCTTTGGGCTGAAGAACGTGCGAAAGCGATTCGTATTGCTTTTAATGAAATTGTCGACGGACTCAAAAAAGAGAAAGTGATTAAAAATACTCTCGAATTGGTTATTTCGACCAATATGCCTCATACGTTTGAGAAAAAAGATATTGAAGAGTATCTTGTGATTTCAAAATGGTGTGCGTGTGAACTCAAAGATATTTTAGGAACGTTTGAGCTGGATGGTTGGAAATTTAATATTGCTCTTGCTTCCAAAGCTAAATGTCCACGCTGTTGGAAATACCACAGTGTTGATGAAGAGAGCTTGTGCGAACGTTGTGCGTCGGTGGTGGGATAATGATCGATCTGACGCAGCCTGTTCCGTTTAGCTTGATTATAGAAACGGTCGGGGTTATTTTTATCGTCATCGCTTTGGGTATTATGATGGTGAAACAAGCAAAACGACGAAAGGAACCTTTATGATTACACTCAAAGAGGCGTTAAAGCTTTCAAAAGGGGAAATCAGTGCACTCAAGGAAGAATTGAGAGCTAAAATCGCCGCCAATCCTGAACTCAATGCCTATATTGACGTGCTCAACGTTGGTGAGGGGATCCCGATTGCGATTAAAGATAACATCCAAGTGGCGGGATGGTCGGTAACATCAGGATCGAATATCCTTAAAGGGTACATCGCGCCTTATAATGCGACGGTTATTGAAAAAATGCTTGAAGCGGGACTAAGTCCGTTTGGGCGCACCAATATGGATGAGTTTGCAATGGGATCCACGACCGAGAGCAGCTGTTATGGCAAAACCCTTAACCCGATAAACCACAATTGTGTACCGGGGGGGAGTTCCGGCGGTTCGGCCGCTGCTGTTGCCGCAGGGCTAGCTGTTGCGGCTTTGGGAAGCGATACGGGGGGATCGATTCGTCAACCGGCGGCATTTTGCGGTATCGTAGGGATGAAACCGACCTACGGACGTGTTAGCCGTTACGGATTGGGTGCGTATGCGAGTTCGCTTGATCAGATCGGACCGATGACCCAAAACGTCGAAGATGCTGCGATTTTATATGATATTATCCAAGGGTACGATCCCAAAGATTCGACCTCTGCAGATCGACATGACGGTACGGTTAGCGATAAGCTTGACGCAAACGTTAAATTAAAAATCGCGATTATTCCCGATTATGTCAAAGATGCCTCCGAAGATGTCCGCAAAGCGTATGCCAAAGCACTCGAAGCGTTAAAAAATGCGGGGCATACTATTGTTGAGAAAAGCTTGATGGATCCGAAATACGATATCTCAGCGTATTACATCACGGCTACGGCGGAAGCGACCACCAATCTTGCCCGCTATGACGGTGTCCGTTACGGTAACCGAGTAGAGGGTGAAAATCTCAAAGACACCTTTTTGCAAACTCGTTCGCAAGGATTCGGTCGGGAGGTTCAGCGTCGTATTATGCTGGGAAATTTCGTCCTTTCGTCGGGCTATTATGATGCCTATTATGTCAAAGCACAAAAAGTACGTCGGTTGATTCAAGAGGAGTATAATAAGATTTTCGAAGAGGTGGATTTGATCCTCACTCCGGTAGCTCCCCGTACGGCCTATGAGTTTGGCGCACTTAGCGATCCGTTAGAGATGTATCTAAGTGATATTTATACTATTTCGGTCAATCTTGCGGGTCTTCCGGCAATTTCGGTTCCAGTCGATACCGCGGCTAACGGTATGCCTGTGGGTCTTCAACTCATAGCCGCTCCATATGCGGAGCAAACTCTATTTAATGGGGCACTTAGCCTCGAAACTAAACTAAAAGGATAATTGATGAATATTCGCAAACGCGCCCTCACTTTTGAAGATGTATTGCTTATCCCAAAATACTCTGAAGTACTCCCGAAAGAGGTGAGTTTAAAAACGATGTTGACCCGTAATATCCCTCTCAATATTCCGATGGTTTCGGCTGCTATGGATACGGTCACCGAATACCGTGCGGCGATCGCCATGGCTCATTTAGGAGGGATTGGGATCATTCATAAAAATATGGATATCGAAACCCAGGTTAAACAGGTTAAAAAGGTGAAAAAATCGGAGAGCGGAATCATTATCGACCCGATTTTTGTCTATTCAAATGCCACCCTTTTCGATGCTGAAGCGTTGATGAATGAGTTCAAAATTTCAGGTGTTCCGGTTATCGATGGTCATAACAAATTGCTGGGAATTTTGACCAACCGTGATATGCGTTTTGAGAAAGATTTGAAAAAATTGGTCAAAGACGTCATGACGCCGATGCCGCTAGTGACTGCAAAAGCGGGGATTACCCTCGAAGAAGCCGAACAAGTGATGCACAAAAACAAAATCGAAAAGCTCCCGATTATCGATGAAAACGGTTTTCTCAAAGGGCTTATCACGATCAAAGATATCAAAAAGCGGATTGAATATCCTCATGCGAACAAAGACGATTTCGGTCGTCTTCGTGTTGGTGCTGCGATCGGTGTAGGGCAGATGGATCGCGCTAAAGCACTTGTCGATGCAGGTGTCGATGTTTTGGTTTTGGATTCGGCACACGGTCATTCCAAGGGGATTATTGATACGGTTAAAGCGATCAAAAAAGAGATGGTGATTGATATTATCGCCGGTAACGTTGCAACGGGAGAGGCGACATTGGCATTGATCGAAGCGGGAGCCGACGGTGTCAAAGTGGGTATCGGACCGGGCTCAATTTGTACGACCCGTATCGTGGCCGGTGTCGGTGTACCTCAGATTTCAGCCATCGATGAGTGCGCTGCTGTAGGACGTCAACACGGTGTGCCTATCATCGCCGATGGAGGTATCCGCTATTCAGGTGATATTGCTAAAGCGCTTGCCGTTGGTGCAAGTGCCATTATGGCGGGATCGCTTCTAGCCGGAACCGAAGAATCTCCAGGAGATACGATTATGTATCAAGGGCGCCAATACAAATCGTATCGCGGCATGGGCTCCATCGGAGCCATGACCAAAGGTTCTACTGATCGTTATTTCCAAGAGGGTACGGCAGCCGATAAATTGGTTCCCGAGGGGATTGAGGGGCGTGTTCCGTATCGCGGTACTATCGCAGCGGTCGTGCATCAAATGATGGGAGGGCTCCGTTCATCGATGGGATACTGCGGATCGGAGAGTATTACCGCGTTTTGGGATAAAGCAGAGTTTGTCGAAATTACGAGTGCAGGGCTCAAAGAGTCTCACGTTCATGACGTCATAATCACTCAAGAGGCACCGAATTACCACGTATAAATAATCCTTATGGATCAAATAGTTATTATACCGTTAGGGAAACATAGGAAAATACGGTCGATGTCGATACAATTGCGCAAAACAACCTAAAGGATGAACATGCAACTTCAAACCGAAGCACTACATGCGGGATACGATAAAGATACTCAAAGTACTATGGCGGTTCCCATCTACCAAACAACGGCATACGAATTTCGTGATGTTGAACACGCGGCAAATCTATTTGCCCTCAAAGAGCTTGGGAATATCTATACTCGTCTGAATAATCCGACAACCGATGTGTTTGAGAAACGTTTTGCTACTCTAGAGGGAGGTGCTGCAGGTTTGGCGACGTCGAGCGGAATGGCGGCGATCTTTTACGCTATCGCCAATGCGGCGGAAGCTGGGGATAATATCATCTGTGCACGTCAACTTTATGGCGGTACGTTAACTCAGAGCGCTTATACGCTCAAGCGTTTTGGAATTGAAGCACGTTATTTCGATGTTCAAAACCCTAGCGAAATCGAAGCGTTGGTCGATAGCAAAACCAAAGTGATCTTTTTTGAGACATTAACCAATCCGAGCATCGATGTTGCCGATATTGACGCGATTACATCGATTGCCAAAAAGCATGGGATTCTCACCATCGTCGATAATACTGTTGCGACGCCGGTATTGTGCCACCCATTGGAGCACGGTGTTGATGTTGTTGTCCATAGTGCGAGCAAATATACGACGGGTCAAGGTCTTGCTATCGGCGGGATCATGGTAGAACGTACCGGATTGCTTGAATTGATCAAAGGAAATAGCCGTTATCCTCAGTTTAATGAACCGGATGAAAGCTATCATGGATTAGTATACGTTGATGTGCCGTTACCGTTGTTTACCCTTCGTGCACGCCTCTCATTGCTACGTGATTTGGGCGCTGTTGTATCGCCGTTTAACTCATGGCTTTTCATCCAAGGGATCGAAACGTTGTCTCTTCGTATGAGAGAACACTCACGAAACGCACAAGCGGTTGCGGAGTTTTTAGAATCCCATCCGTCAGTGAAAAAAGTGAACTATCCGGGACTCAAAAGCAACAGTAACTACGCCAATGCGCAACGCTATTTCCAGAATGGGATGTCAAGCGGTTTGCTCAGTTTTGAGGTAGAGAGTTTTGAAGCGGCGAAAAAGATCGTCGATGCTACAAAACTCTTCTCTTTGGTGGTCAATATTGGAGATAGCAAATCGATCATTACGCATCCGGCATCGACTACCCATCAACAACTCTCATCCGAAGAGCTGGCAGCGTGCGGTGTCCCATCAGGACTTATCCGCCTCAGCATCGGGCTTGAAGCATCCGAAGATTTAATCAATGATCTTAAAGCTGCGTTGAACGCATAAAAAAGGACTTTATGTTAAACCTCCAAACATCCAGTGAACATTTTACCAATCCACTCTATTTAGAGAGCGGGCGTATCTTGGAGCCTTACGACATTATCTATGAGACGTACGGTGAGCTTAATGAAGCTAAAGATAACGTTATCGTAATCTGTCACGCCCTAACCGGATCGCATCATGCGGCAGGGACGTATGAGGGGGATAATAAAGCTGGTTGGTGGGACGGGCTCATAGGTCAGGGAAAAGCGGTCGATACCGACAAATTTTTCGTGATCTGTACCAATGTCATCGGGAGCTGTTTTGGTAGTACGGGACCGATGTCTCCCCATTATCCCTATACGGATGAGTACCGCTATAAATTTCCGGTGGTGACCATTTTGGATATGGTCAAAGCGCAGCGGATATTGTTTGACCGATTGGGGATCCATCGAGTTCATGCGATCATCGGGGGGTCGATGGGGGGGATGCAGGCATTGGCATTCGGTGTCTTTTTCCCTAATTTTGCCAAAAAAATCATTGCGATGGCAACAACGGCGGCGACGCAACCGTGGGCGATAGCTTTTAATAAGGTTGCCCAAGAGGCAATCCTCAAAGATCCTGAGTTTAAAAACGGTTACTACGATCCCGCTGTTTTACGCGAAAACGGTCTTAGCGGTATGGCGATCGGGCGTATGGCAGGGCATATCAGTTTTCTCTCACCCGATTCGATGGAGCGAAAATTTGGTCGCGAATACAAGCGTAATGACGGTTTGTACGAATTGTTTGGTAAATTTCAGATTGAGTCGTATTTGGAGTATAACGGTTACAACTTTACAAAATGGTTTGATCCGTTGTCGTATCTTTACATCACCAAAGCGATCAATATTTACGATCTCTCACGCGGGTTTGATTCGATGGAAGAGGCGCTTTCAAAAATCAATTCAGAGCTTTATTTGATCAGCTTTGAGAAAGATCTTCTTTTTCTCCCAAACGAGATGCGATCGATTCATGATACTTTGGTGCAGCTTGGAAAAACAAACAGTGATTATTTTAACGTCGACAGTGATTATGGACACGATGCTTTTTTGGTGGAAATTGATAAAATAGAGGATTATGTACGGAGTGCGCTATGAGAAACGAAGAGAGTTTTGAGACCAAGATAACGAACGCCAAAGCGATTTTGGAAAAATTGATGGATCCGGCATTGCCGATGAATGAGAGTGTCAAAGCATATGAAGAGGGGATGAGAGAGCTCAAAATGGCGGAAGCGATGCTCCAAAATGCCGAGCTTCAGATCCACATCATCAAAAATCAGGAGCAATGATGCGTGTTGCGATTCTTCAACTCCCATCCATCGGAATGGGGAATAATAAGCTCGAAAATTATACCCGTGTTGCCCACCAAAAAGGGGTAAAACTTATTGTGATGGGTGAATATCTCCTCAATCCGTTTTTCAAAGAGCTGGTGCAGACTCCCGTATCGATGATACGTGAACAGAGTACCCATCAGGTTGAGGCATTGAAATCGTTGGCACAAAAATACGATTTGACGTTTGTTTCTCCGATTGTGACGGTCAAAAAAAATGAGTGTACCAAAATGATTGCAAAAATCAATGCCCGCAGTGTCACTTATTATCCACAGCAATTTTTGATCAATTATCCACACTGGAATGAAGAGAAATTTTTTAATAATCCGATCGAAGCGGTTAAGCCTCCGATGATTTTTGGATGTGAAGGGTTTAAATTCGCAGTGATGGGGGGATTTGAAACCCATTTTGATCCCATGTGGGATGCGGTAAGCAACAAAGCTGTCGATGTGGTTTTGGTTCCGAGTGCTTCGACGTTTGAATCGCATAATCGGTGGAGAGAGTTGCTCAAAATGCGTGCTTTCACCCATAACTGCTATATTCTTCGTGCGAATCGAGTCGGTGAGTATTTCGATGAAAAACATGCTTGGAAATTTTACGGTGATTCGATGGTGGTTTCACCTGATGGTGAAATTGAGGCTGATTTAGGGAATACCGAAGAGCTTTTAATAGTCGATTTGGATCGAAAAAGTCTCACCGAATCACGTAAAGGGTGGGGGTTTAAAGAGGCGTTACGTAAACGAAAATAGAGTTGTTGTGTTTACCAAGACGATGATACTCTTATCCAAACTATCCGTAGGAGTCATCCAATGATGCACTATTTCCATCGACAGGTTCAATTATGGGGTGAAAAGACCCAATTGATACTTCAATCCAAACGGATCGCAATTGTCGGAAGCGGCGGTCTTGGGTCGTCGTTGGCTTTTGCGTTAGGTTCATCTGGGATTGGAGAGATTCATATGATCGATTTTGATACGGTGAGTCTCCATAATATCCATCGTCAAATCGCTTTTAAATCGGGAGATGAGGGAAAATACAAATCCCAAATTGCTGCCGAGCTGATCGAGGCACGTTGCCCCTATGTCAAAGCACATGCCCATGTGTCCCGTTTTGAGGAATTTGCCGAGAAAAATATCGATATTGATTTGATCATCGATGCTACTGATAATCTCCCCTCTCGCGGTGCGATCAATACCTATGCTAAATCAAAGGGTTTACCATGGGTCTATGGCTCGGTTGAAGCGTTTAACGGTCAGGTGTGTTTTTTTCAGGAGGCATCGTTTAACGAGCTTTTTAAAATAACCACTAAAACTCCAGCCGGTATTGCCGCACCTATCGTGATGCATATCGCTTCACTTCAGGCGAATTTGGCGTTGCGCTATTTGGCTGGATTGAGTGTCAAAAAAGATAAACTCTATTATCTTTTTTTCAATGACGAAGGGGAGTTGGTAACGCAAAAATTTGCGCTACCCAAAAGTGAACGTTAATTCCGACTCGAAGAGCCAAACTTTAGTCCTATAGCGGCAA
>JACXUE010000168.1 GCA_014764075.1 Sulfuricurvum sp. | reverse complement strand
GATAAAGAGTTTTTTGGCGATTTTGTCGACAAAATATCGATCGTGACTCACAAGGATAACCGCTCCGGAGAAGTTTTGGAGCTTTTCTTCGAGGATATTGATAGTGGGGATGTCGAGATCATTGGTCGGTTCATCGAGGATGAGACAATCCACTTTTTTGGTAAAGAGCAGGGCTAGAGCGACACGATTTTTCTCGCCGCCGCTGAGAACTCCCACTTTTTTATCGAGAAATTCTCGTGGAAATAGGAAATTTTTGAGATAGCCGTAGACGTGGTAATCCTGTCCCATCACATCGACGCGGTCTCCCCCGTGAGGACAGAAGGTGTCGATGAGGTTGAGATTATCATTGAGCATTTCACGATGCTGGTCGAAATAGCCTATGGTGAGTTCACCCATTTTGATAATACCGTTCGTCGGTTTGAGCCGTCCTAGAAGCGCTTTGAGGAGGGTGGATTTCCCGCTTCCGTTAGGGCCTACGACGGCGATGACATCTTTTTGTAAAATACGGGTCGAGAAATCACGGATAAGCGTTTTGTCACCGAGTTTTAGCCCCAGATGCTCGATCTCAAAAAGCATCTTTTGGCGGTTGACTCCTTCATCTCGGTTGAAATGTTTCGCTTCACGTTCCAGCTCCAGTTTCATTTTACGGATTTTGGAGGGGTTGTTTTTGGCCTCTTCGCGTAGTTGCAATACCCGTTGTTTGCGCCCTTCGTTTCGTTTTAGACGTGCTTTGACCCCTCGGCGGAGCCACTCATTTTCGGTTTTGAGGAGCTTGAGGAGGTTTTCGTGCTGTTGCGTCATCGTACGTAAAAGCTCTTGTTTTTGTTCCAGATAGTTGCTGTATCCGCCGTTGAACTCCCTCAGAGCGCAATCTTCCACCTCGATGGTTTTGGTGGCGACCTGATCGATGAAATACCGATCATGCGAGATAAAAAGGAGGGTAAATTTCTCCTTGAGGATCAGCTCCTCGAGGAATTCGACCATGTAGACGTCAAGGTGGTTGGTCGGTTCATCGAGGAGGAGGATATCGGGTTTGAGGAGGAGCAACGAGGCGAGGGCGACACGGCGCTGCTCCCCTCCGCTGAGGAGATTAACCTTTTTGTCCTCATACTCTTTGAGCATGAAATGGTGCATCACCCGCTCAATTTTATCATCGAGATTCCATGCGTTGTGGTGATCGAGGAAGGTGGTGAGGCGTGATTGCTCGCTCAAGAGAGCTTCATTGTCATATTGTTCGGCGAGGAGGGCTGAAATTTCGTCGAAACGGACTTTTGCCGTCCGCAGTTCACCTAACCCAGCTTCGATCGCTTCACGAACGTTGTGAGAGGGATCAAATGCGGGGACTTGGGAGAGCATTTTGATCTCGATCCCCTGACGGTTGATCCGCTCCCCTTCATCGGCATCGAGAGAGCCGTGGACGATTTTCATAAGGGTAGATTTGCCGCTGCCGTTTTTGCCGACAATTACGACCCGCTCACCTTCATCAATATGGAAGTTGATGTTCTCTAAAATTTTTTGAGCTTCGTAGTGTTTGGAAACATTGAGGAGATCGACTAATGCCATAAACGTTATTCCTTGGGGAGAGTGATGCAGTAATTTCGGGATAGATACCATGTCGCGATGGCATAATCGGTATAGGGAGTTTCCCGTTGAGAGAGGGGGATCGAGTCATTACGGAGTTTACTTCGGATGATTCCAAAAATGATAAATCCAAGCAATAGAGATCCGATGGCGATAAACCAGTCGCTTTTCCACCATACCAACACTGCGATTAGGTAGTAGCCATAGCTAAGAACATATCCAATCAAGCGCGCGTACAAACGGCACCGACGTGTCGGCAATGTCGGTGTGGGATCGATATGAAACGTTAAATGCTCATTGTTCATAAAGCAATTATAGCGGAAGGGAGTTTAATGGACGGGGTGTCGATTTTTTTAAATTATGCGTTATCCCAATACTCGATGACGGGGAGTAAGAATACTTGCTCAAAAATTTGTTGGGCAGTATCCCAACGGTTTACTTTGGCGTTGAGCATAACGATGAGACAATCATTTCCCTCTTTTTTGCCCGTGCGATGAGGCAAGGGCCTGCTTTTGAGGTATAGCCGGTTTTGACACCGATGGCGTATTCATAGCGGTTGAGAAGGTAGTTATGGGTTTTGGCTACGAATTTACGATTGGTATTGAGTGAATGGTAGATGTGTTGATTCTGTTTTGTGATTTCGTTGAAAAGGGGATTTTGGATAGCGTATTCGGCAAGTTTCAATAGATCGATCGGAGTGGAGTGGTGATTGC
>JACXUE010000167.1 GCA_014764075.1 Sulfuricurvum sp. | reverse complement strand
TACTACTTTTAGGGGCGGGGGTGTTGTTGTGAAATCGATCTCAATTTTTGGCACCTCTTCTGATGCGGGAAAATCGACCCTGACATTTGTGATCGCTCGTCTGTTGCAGGAGCGGGGGATCAATGTCGGGGTGTTCAAAGCTCAAAATGTCTCCAATAACTCCCGCGTCTGTGATGATGGAAGCGAAATTGCCATCGCACAGTATGTTCAGGCGGAGGTGCTGGGAATCCCGACGAGCTACCACCTCAACCCGATCCTCCTCAAATCGGGACATGGAAACAGCGCCTCATTGATCGTCAAAGGCAAAGCGCTCATCGACAAAGAGGTTCGCGACTACTACCGCGATCTCGACACCCTCAAACCTGCCGTGGACGAGTGCTTCGAATACCTAAGTGCTCAGTATGAGTGTCTCGTCTGTGAAGGGGCGGGGAGCCCCGTGGAGCTAAACCTCATGGACAAAGACCTCTCAAACCTCTATATCGCCGAGAAATATAACACCAAAATCATCCTTGTTGCTGACATCGAAAAAGGGGGTGTGTTCGCTTCGATCTGGGGGGTCTATAACCTCCTTCCCGAACAACTGCGCGCGAATATTATCGGCGTCATCATCAACAAATTTCGGGGCGATCGGAGTCTGTTTGATGAGGGGGTGAAGATTATCGAGGAGCGGTTTGGCATCCCCGTCCTCGGCGTCCTCCCTTATCTTCCCCTCAACCTCGGGTTTGAAGACAGCCAAAGCCTCAAAAACTTCGTCCAAAACAAACCCCATCCGGTCAAAAAGATCGGGATCATCAACTACCCCACGATGAGCAACTACAACGATTTTGAACCCCTTATTGCCGATGAAACCATCTTTGTCGAATTTATCACCTCCAATGTTTCCCTAGAGAGTTTCGATGTGATTATTCTCCCTGGAAGCAAACGGGTGATTGAGGATTTGAGATGGCTCAAGAAAACGGGACTGTTTGAAGCGCTTCAACATCGTAGCAAAGAGATACTGGGGATCTGTGGTGGGTATCAGATGATGTTTCGCGAGATCATCGACGAGGGGTGTGTTGAGACGGCGGAGCCGAGTTGCGAAAAAGCCCTTGGGTTTATCGACGATGTCATCGTGTTTCAGCGGGATAAAGTGCTCAAAAAAGGGAAATATGACATCTTCGGCACAACACTCTACGGGTTCGAAATCCATCACGGGGTGAGTGAAAAATATCCGCTATACTACGAAAAAGCTCATATCAAAGGGACATTCGTTCATGGACTGTTTGAGGATGCGGCATTTGAGGCGTACAAGAAAAAAACGATGGATGCTTTCATCGACACGATGCGAGACGAAATCGATACAGAGAGGATACTAGCCGATGTCCTATAGAGAATGGTTCGACGCCCACGGTCTCAAACACGCCGCCATTATGGCCAAACTCACCCATCTTACAGACGAAGAGGTGATCGAGTATTTTCGGTTCGAGAATATGGTGGAAAAAGAGCCCGATTTCTGCCCGTTGTATGCACAGAAGCAAAAGTGTCACGACACCGAGGAGCTTAACTGCTACCTCTGTGCCTGTCCGAATTTCCGCTTTAATGAGGGCGGATTTGCACAAGAAGGGGGACGAACCCTGTTTAGCACCTGCTCCATCAATAGCCCCGACGGGGATCGGTATGTGAGCGAGACGGCGATCCATCAAAACTGCGCAGGATGCATCGTCCCCCACCGCGAAAGCTATATCCGTAAACTCTTCAACCGTGACTGGTTCGCCATTATGCGGGAGGTGCCGTGTGAATAGTGTCTATCTGGGGATCAAATTCGCCCTGAGCTATTTCACCCTCCTTCCCGTCCGTTTTCACCAAAGCGATGACCTCTCCCATCCCGCCGTTCTTCGGACGATGCTCTTGACCCTCCCTGCCATCGGGCTACTCCTTGCTGGGCTTTCCATCACCCTTTTTCTTGCCCTAGAACCGTTGGGGTGGGTCGGAGCGGTGATCGCTGCGGGTACCTACATGATCCTTTATGGATTCCTACATACCGAGGCGGTTATCGATGTCGCCGATGCGATCCACGCCGCCCACAGTGGCAAAGACCCCTATGCGGTGATCAAAGAGCCGACGGTTGGGGCAATGGGGGTTTTGTATGGTGCGATGACGGTTCTCTTCAAAACCGCGCTACTCGCCTCACTGTTGATCCACCAGCAGTGTGCCGCCTTTGCTGCCGTTGCGATGATCAGCCGTTTGGGGCTACTGGGTATTCTCTCACTCTTTGCGTTTCGCTCGACGTTTGTGTCGCAACTGCGCACCTCGCTGGGAAAAACCGCACTGCTGGGG
>JACXUE010000022.1 GCA_014764075.1 Sulfuricurvum sp. | reverse complement strand
GATCCGCGGAGTATCTCTTATAATCCCTCTTGCCCTCTGAATGTACAGGTGGCGCAATCGTTTGCGCAACAGCGCATCAACGAAGATTTGGAGATTTTCTCTTTTGAACGTAAACTCTCAGAGGTTGAGGCAATCAGTGCAATTTTACGATGAGTGTTTTAGGGCATCACTCAGGCGACGAAGCCATTTTTCTTTGTAAATCGGTGTTTTGGAGTGGTAGTTTCCGATTGCTTGGAGATTGAACCCATGCGTTTTGATGTGCTCGGATAAAAGCCAGCTACCGACAAAAATATTGATTTTAGGATCCATAATGTTGTGCTCATTGATTCCCCATTGGGCAAGGCGTCGAAAATGGATCGAATTGATCTGCATCAAACCGTAATCTTTGGTTCCGTTATCGTTGATACGAATTGCGTTTGGATTACCGGAACTTTCGATTTTGGCAATGTTTTTGAGCAGTAGAGGGGGGATGTTGTAATGTTTCCCCGCTTCATCGAAATAGGGATCATAATCGGATACTTTTGCTGATAGAACGGAGACAAAAAGTAAAAAAAGGACTATTTTTTTCATTTAGCAATTGTAGCATAAGTGGTATCTCTCCGTGGAGAGATACGAGTAGCCTCTGTTGTCTGATTTAAGACCGAAATAAACCATGCCGTCGTGGCAGTCACCGCTACGGTCATCAAAGTCGCCCGTGTTGGTTCCATCATTTGCATACGCACTAACACCCATTTTAATCGGGTCTCCTGTTGCAAAGACTACTTCAGATGTATATCCTGTTGGTACCATAACGGTGTCATTGAGGTTTTCAGCTACAGCACTAAATCCTAAAAGAGCTGTTGCTGCTGGAGCTGAAGTAGTGGTAGTTGAATCATCATCATTGCATCCTGCCATAAATGTTCCAAAAAGGTGGCTCCGATCAGTCCTGCCCCCATTTTCATTACGTCGCGGCGACTCATGCGCTCCGCTAGTACGTTTTCAAAACTTTCGTTGTTCGAAGTGTTGCACTCACCATGTCCGACGTCTAACTCTTTTTTTTAGTCTTACAGAATCCCTTTGGTGTTAATTTTGATGACGAAAATGGTAGAACCCTAAGATTACAAATAAGCTACTGCAATGTTATTTATTCGTAATAATCTGCAGTTATGTAAAATTTACCGATACACTTCTATGAGGATAGGGGATTCATTCTCAAATGTCAATTGTATAAGCCGATTTTTCGATGATTCATAAATACGAAATGTTTCACAATCGGTTTGGATGGAATCGGTATGGGTTTGGTAAAGTATCTCATCGGTAATCGGTAATGGTATCGGAACCGGAGATTCGATACGAATCAATCGATGTTCATCCTTGAGCACTAGCCATGTGACGTAGGGTTCGTAAATGCCGTACAGTGAGTTGTTTGATCCGCTAATAGAGGCGATAGTGTATCGCTTGTCGATGTCGGTTCTGACGGTGAGAGAAAGTGGTCGGTTAAAATCACTTCGGAGAAGGGAAATGAGGCGGTTTTTTTCTGATAGCTCTTTTATTTTGGTAGCGTAAAAACCGTGTTGTTCTCTAAGATTATCGATACTCGAAAACATAATCAACATAATAAGCCCGAACAATACGATTGAAACGATGATTTCGATCAAAGTAAAGGCTTTTCTCATCGCTTGTCTGCCGTTGAGCTGATAGGGAAAAAAGTTCTGATACGCTCTTCAGATTCGTTTCGGATTGTAATCTTTTCGAGCAATAACGGTGATGATCCGCCGGAGATGGCGGATAAGGAGTTCATTGGATCAAGGGCTTGCTCTTGTTGTTTGGTGATAGTATAAGAGTGCGTGTCGAGTACCTCTAAAAGATCGGGATCGTCGATTGAGCGGTAATGGTTTTGGAGGATTTCGGCGCCGCTGAGTGTTCTCCCGTACATTTGTGCGTCGATACTCCCTATCAACGCTCCGGTGAGTAGTGAATATTCATAATGTTCAAAAACACTCACAGCTTGCCGCGATGCCGTCGAAACACTCTGTAGGAGTGCCATCCCAAAGAGGGACGCTATAACGATGGCGATTAAAGTTTCGATAAGAGAAAAGGCTTTACGGGGCACCATAATAGTTTCCGTTTTGTGTGGGGATGATTGCTTCATCATAAAAGAGCGCCCGAACCTTTTCTTCGCTTTGGGTGATGAGCGGCTCCATATTGCCCAAAGGGGTATAGGCATAAAAAGTTTGATTGTTTTTTAAAATGAGGGGGGAAAAGAACCCTTCTGGGGAATACTTAAGGGTAAAACAGACCTCTTTATACCCTTTTTCGGTCGGAATAACGGCATTCCCCATCGGACGAAGTTCACCGTAACGATCAAAACCGTAACGGGTAATTTCCCCCTCTTTTTTGAGTGAAATAGGGATGGTGTCGGATGAGTTTTCAGTGCGGATAAAACAGTGTTGACACGCTGCTGTACAGATCAATGTGGAGGGGGTTCCGTTCGAGAGCGAAAAAAGATTATTTTTAAGTGTCGAAAGGGTCGTCGGAGGAGTAGCGATATTTGATTTTCTAAGGGCGAAAATAGCAATCGATGAGACAACTCCCATAATCAAAAGAACCACTAAAAGTTCAATGAGGCTAAATCCCCTTCGCATCGGTTTTAGCGGCATTCGGAGAGTTTTTGATCCTTCTCTTCATCTTTGCCACCCTCTTTGCCATCGCTTCCGAGCGAAACGATATCGATAACATCATCGATATTTGTGTAGATGTATGGGTGATTCCAAGGGTCGTTTGGAACCGATTTCCCCTCCAGATACCCTTTGGAAGCATAGGAAGTATAGGTGTCGGGATCGGGGTTGGTGATAAGTGCTTTTAGCCCCTCTTCAGTGGTCGGATATTCTCCGTTGTCGACTTTGAACATTTTAAGACTTTCATTGAGGCTTTTCATCTGCACACACACAAGTTTTTGCTTTGCTTCTTCACTTTTTCCGGTGATATTGGGGACAACAAAAGCCGAAAGCAAACCTAAGATGATGATAACCACCATAATTTCGATGAGAGTAAAACCGCTACGCCGAGTGATAGTATGCATAATTGAATCTCTTTGTGTTGATATTGACGATGTATTATATCGGTTTCTTGATAAACAATAGAGCTACTTGCAAATCTAAACCCGAAACGATCCTCAAATCAGCATAGATATCATACTTTTAGTTGAACGATTGGATCTTAGGCATCTGTTGGATCTTAGGCATCTGTTTTGATTATTTTAGCCCATAAAACCCTCTAAAAACTTTCTTCTTTAGGGGAGAGCACTCCAAGCTGCTCTTGAAGTGCTGGAAATAGAGTTGAGTTGAAATTCAGGATTTTAAGCCACATTTTTGAAAGTGAAGGTATACTTTTGGTTATGGATTTTTTCTTATTTGATGTTTATTTTTCGCAAAAGAATTTTACTGAAAAAATCGGAAAAATTGGCTTTAACGAGCTTTTTTCAAACTTCCAATAACCTTAAATAAGAGGGTGGATTTCGAGAGTTGCAAGAGGCTTAATATTGTTTTACATTTGTAACCCCACTTTAGGTATACTAACAAACTCTGAAAAAAGGCATTTGGCTGTTTAATGGTTCGACGAAGAGGTGTAGTCTTATTAATGACCCTTGTCTTGGTGACGATCATGGCGGGGATTGTTACTGTCGTATTATCTCAAAGCGAACGTGTTCAAAATTTAGGGGAAATGGGATTTGTCCGTGCTTCGGCATTACTCTCTCTTAGCTCTTTGGAGACACAACTTCCCTCCATGCTTTCCAAAATTGAGAGTGCCGAGGATTTAGATATGTCGATGCGATTGCCAATAGTAATGGAAAGCAATAACGGGGATTTTTCACTCAACGCACAGCTCTCTTCTATGTATTCAAAACTCAATATTAACCGTCTCGTAAAATCGGACGGTTCGATTGATGAAGCGGCCGTTGCCGTATGGATGAAAATATTTCATTTCCATCCTATCGCCGATCCTGAGATGCTCCTTAAGCTGGTATTGGATACAATCGATACAGATCAGTCTGAACGTGCAACGGATACCGAAATCATTTGGAATGATTCAGATTTTAAAAACGGTGCAATTAAAGATAAAGAGCTCTTTGCCCAAATATTGGAACGGTATATTTTGTTAAGCGGGGACAGAATGGTTTTAAATATTCCATGGGATGATTACATCGGATATGAGGGGGATAAAATAGATATTAATGCCGTTACTCCACAGACATTGATGCTGTTAGCCCCTGCGATTTCATCCGAAAAGGCGTATGCGTTGAGTACGTACCGCACAAAAGCATTTACGAGTAAAGAAGAGGTGCTCAGTGCGGAGCCTGCATTGGGGAGCGTTTTTGATCAATTTTTGTTTGTGTATAGCCCCGGAAGTTCCTACACACTCCAATGTGACGTTTCACTTTCACTAAAATCCCGTACTGAACGTATCCGGTTTGACTACAATCTGTTGGATAAAAAAATGCGGCATGTAGAGTTTCTATGATCTCATTGAGTGTTTCCCATCTTACTGAAACAATTGTGAAATGGCAACGTACATTGTGTATGCGGCTCGGCTCTCTATCACACAAATTATGCTCTCCGCAATATCTCTCCTACGCCGCAGTAGATCCATCGGGTAGCGATATCATGGTCCTGAGACCTGAGGATTACTGGGTTAGACGGATAAACTTGAATGTCTCAAGTGAGAAAGAAGCGGCGAAGTATGGATACTCCCTTTTTGATTTGGATGAGGAGTTGGTATGTTACGCGCGCAAAGTCTCAGCCGGAATGTATGATGTTGTGGGATTCAACCCGCAGAAAATTATGGCACGCTATCCCGAACTTTTCTCCCTTTCGTCCGAGCGTTCTGTTACGTTTGCCCAATGGGTATTTGATCGCTTAGAGGTTCCAATCAAGCTGCCAAACGGACGTTATTTGAGTCTGCACGAGGGGATCGTGTTTGAAATGGAGGGTCATTATCTGGACGTTGAGGGTTCATTGGGGATTGAAGAGATCGAAAAAAAACCGTTTTATGGACTCAAGACGATCTTAGTCGGTTCTATGGTTCCATCGTCTCTCTCCATGAAAACTCTTAAAATCACAGTGGTTCTTCTAGCCCTCTTAGTCGCCAACATTGTGATGGAAGGTTACAAAGTCCGGAGTGTTTCCGAACAGATCCGCAATGAGATGGAAACGTTGAACATGTCGAGCGGACTGCACGGTGTTTCGATGGAACGCAATGCGATTATTGATACCCTTAGATATAAAGAGGCGAAACAACTCACATTACGGGAGCGTTGCTATAAATTACGTGATATTGGATTAAAACCTTCCGCTGCAGAGTCTATTCCACCCTCTGCACCGATAATGCTCTCTTCTATGGATCAAAGCGGTATTGTATTGATTCCGGGTTCAAAACCGGGAGAACCGAACCGTTTATTGGTCAATGGAGTTCAAAACACCCCTAGCCGCTCTTTGAAGATGCAAGAGGGGATTCAAGAGATTGTATTTGACGGTAAGAAAACCCTTTTTGTGTTTAAAACGTCCGAACCGCAATCCTTGAAAAAAATGTTGATGAAAAGATTCCGAAACAGTCGTATCGAAGAACACGGCGGGAGGATAGAGGTGAGATTCAAATGATGCAGATCCCGTTGATATTTTGGAAACGTGCCGTTATCGGCGGAGCGATCGGTGTTTTAGCGGCAGGAATATGGGTATGGAGTGAACATAGCCGTTACTCTCAACTGCTCGAAGAGTATCAGTTGCTGCAGCATCAAACGCAGGAGTACCTTGATTTGAAGGGGCGGTGGATGTTTGATCCTTCGTCTGAAACTGCATCGATATTAAAAACCCATCCCAAGCTGGTACGCAGTGAAAAAGTGCGGGGGGGAGTTTTGTTTGAGTTTACTCCGTTATCGTCTACGGAATTTGATCTTCTCTCCAATACGATTCTCAATGCTCCTTTTACGATCAAAAAATTGACAATGAAGCGAAATCCGGAGGGAAAAGGGGAGATCGTCGTGGAGTTTGAGGGATGAAAAAGTTTTGGTATCTCCTCTATGTTATTGTCGTGATGATTGTATTGATCCCCAAAAAAGAGCTCTATTTTTCGGCTGAAGCATTGTTGCAAAAAGATGAGTTCTATTTGAGCGGTGAGACTTTGTCGGCAGGGTGGTTTTGGCAGGATATCGAACATGTGCGTGTACTTTCGGGTATGTCGGCTTTGGCAGAGATTGAGCGGATCAGGATAGTGCCTTGGATTGTAGTAAACGATCTCTATTTTGACTCGATTAAAGCAGTAGATGGATTTGCTCTGTTTTTCCCCGGTCAAATCGAGCGGGCACGGTTGAGATATGCTTTATGGAATCCTTTGAATGTCTCCGTTGATATCGATGGTGATTTCGGACATGCACAGGGAAGTTTCAATCTTAGCGAGGGGAAATTACTCCTCTATTTTGACGCACTTCCTCAAATGAGACGGTATCCGTTGCTCGTCTCAAAACTACGATCTCAGGGAGAGAAACTGGTATATGAACGCACTTTTTAATGACCGTTTCCTCCGAATCCTCAACCGATATCTCCTTCCTGTAGTGATACTTTGGTGTTTGGTTAATATCAGTGGATTGTATTTGAAAGCAATACCGATCGAACGCTACAGTGCCAATAAATACCCTTTTTTCGAGTTGTTCCGTTTTTCAAATCTCTTTGGCATCGTGGCATCGAGTTTCGGAGATAAAGGGTACAAAACGGTAACCAAACAGGTCTTAGTAGGGGTTCCGCATCGTCTAAAAGGGGTCGTCAAGACGTCATCGGGAGGATTTGTAACGATATTTGACGGTAAAGAGAGTACGGTCGTGGCATTACACGGCAGGTACAAAAAAGAGTTCGTTCTTATCGGTATCGGGTTGAATCAGGCGATATTCAAAGGTCACGGCAAAACCTATCGTCTCCGTTTTGGATTTGACGATCCGCTTGAAGAGATGCAAACACTAAGCGTGTCGGTCAATAACCCGGAGAGTGGGGAAGATTCCAGTGAATGGCGCTCTATCGATAGAGCCGAATTGCTCTCTAAAAGTAATGATCTAAAAACATTGTCCAAAACGATCGACATCACTCTGATAGCCAACCAAGGGTTCAAGATCGTTAGTATCCAAACGGGATCGATTTTTGATCGATTCGGACTCCGTCAGGGGGATATCATCCAAAAAGTGAACAACAAAAAAATGGTGACCTATTCGGATGCACTGGCAATGTACCGTGAAATTCCCCAGATGCGGAGTATCTGCATCAGTATTACCCGTAACAACCTTAAAAAGGATTTGATCTATGAAATTTCCCGTTAAAGTACTTTTATTTATGTGTTTTTTGAGCCTTTCGTTGTGGAGTTCCTCCAAAACGGATGAAAAAATAACATTGGCGATCGATGGGATGAGTGTTAATGAATTGATCAAGCTGGTAGCGACAACGACCAAAAAGAATATATTCATCGGTGAAGAGATTCCGGGGAAAGTTTCGTATGTCGGTAACAAAGCAATTTCGAAAAAAGATCTTTATACTCTTTTGCAAACGACGCTAGAGACTAAAGGGTATACGCTGATCGATACGGGAAGCGGATTTTTAAATGTCGTAAGGCTTGCGAATGTTACCCATATGAATTTACCGTTGATGCAAAAGAGCGATATTCCTCAGATGAAGAGCCACATTTTCTCATTTCGATTCGGTTCGGCTGAAAATATGGGGGTGAAGATCAAACATTTTATGTCTAAAAACGGAAAAATCACGTTTACCAAAGATTCTAATTCGGTCATTGTGACCGATTTTCCCGAAACCATCGCAACGATCGAAAAAGCGATAAAGATATTGGATGTCAAAGATGAGGCTACGTCGAATACGACGCACGTCATTTTGCTTAAAAATGCCGATGCCAAATCTTTGGTGACAACGCTTAATACGATTATTGGGAAAATGACCCTTTCACCGGGTCAACAAGCCCCTAGCATTACGAGTGACGATACAACCAATTCGCTGATTGTGATTGCTAACGATGAGTCGTTTAGAAGTTTGGAGGAGACGATCCGAAGTCTCGATCATGTACGTCAACAGGTCTATGTAAAAGCCAAAATTATCGAGATCAGTGAAAATCGAGCCAAAGAGATCGGTATCAAATACGGTTTTTCCGGAGGAAAAATCGGTTCTACGGGATTGTATACCTTTAATACCGCATTAGGTGATGGATCGGTTTCGGCGATTGCTTTGGATAGTACATTGGCGGCAAAAGTGAGCTTGCCGACCCTTGCCAGCGGTATCGCATTGGGGGCGAATATTTCTTTGTTGAACTCAAACGGTGCGGCAAACGTCCTTTCCGAACCCTCTATTTTGTGTATCGATAATCAGGAATCATCAATTTACGTCGGTAAAACGGAGTCGATTAGTTCCGGTGTTACTCAAGGGGTCGGTACCGGAATTACCCAAAACTACACCCGTCAGGATATTGGACTTACCCTAAAAATCAAACCCCGCCTATCGAACGACGACAAAGTATTACTGAGTGTGAATGCGAAACTCGAAGATATCGAAGCCGGTTCCGTCCCTGACCGCCCAAGTACGACTAAGCGAGAGGTGATTACCTCCGCGATTGTAAACAACGGAGAGAGCGTTATCGTCGGAGGATTGATCCGTGAAAAAAACGATCAGGTCAATTCTAAAGTCCCTCTTTTAGGAGATATTCCGGTGATAGGGAATCTGTTTAAAAATAAAGACGAGAATGTAGATAGGGTCAATCTTGTAATCGTATTAACCCCCTACATCATCGAAAAAAGCGGAGATTTGAGTACATTGCGTCAACAGCTTTCCGAATTGGACGCTATCGAACAACGTTATGTCGATGCAATTACCAAAAAACTTCAGGATAAAGAGAAGCGTCCATGATACGTATCCCTTTTCTGGATGAGAGCGAAATCGATTTTTTTCTCCCCGATGGGGTGGATGTCGCTCAGTGTGTACGTTACTCATTGCTATTTTGTTCCCAGGGCAATACTGTTTATGCGGTTGTCCCTTCCGGTGAAAATGCCTCGGCAATACAACTGTGGAGCAAACTCTCTCTTTCGTATCCTCTTGCCCATATCAGTGAAGAGGGGTTTGAGAGACTCTATCTCAAATTTCTCGAATCCAAAACCGATAAAGAGATTTCGCATACCCAAGTGAGCAGTGATTTCATCGACGAAGAGTTCTCTTTGGTCGATTTCATCAAAAATTCGGCTGATTTACTTATGAGCGAAGAGTCGGCACCGATCATCAAATTCGTGAATACAATTTTTTATCAGGCGATTAAACGTCAAGCGAGTGATATCCACATTGAAACGCATAAAAAAAAAGGAGAAGTCCGTTTTCGTATCGATGGGGTATTGGTTAAACATATCGATTTGGATAAAAACATCATTGATCTCATTATCAGTCGTATTAAAGTCATATCGGGACTTGATATTTCAGAAAAACGGCTTCCGCAAGATGGAAGGACGCAGGTGAAAATTGCCGGCAAAAATCTCGATATACGGGTTTCGGTTCTCCCTACTTATCACGGAGAAAGGGTGGTTCTAAGGATACTGATGTACTCATCGGCGATCCCTACGCTGGATAATTTGGGCTTTAATGAAGAGTTACGGGGGCAACTCGATCAACTTTTGAGTTTCCCGCACGGTATCGTTTTGGTGACAGGACCGACGGGGAGCGGGAAATCGACATCGCTCCATGCGTTTTTACAGCGTCTTGCAACTCCGGAGAAAAATATCCTCTCGATCGAAGATCCGGTCGAATACGATGCCCCGAATGTGAGTCAGATAGCTGTCAATACCAAAGCGGGTCTAACGTTTGCAAGCGGTCTGAGATCGATTCTGCGTCAAGATCCCGATATCATTATGGTCGGTGAAATTCGAGACTCTGAAACAGCACAAATCGCGCTTCAAGCGGCGATGACGGGACATATGGTTTTTTCGACACTTCATACCAATAACGCAACGGCGGCGGTGACCCGATTGGCGGATATGGGGATCGATAAATTTTTGATCACCTCGACTCTATTGGGGGTATTGGCACAACGTTTGGTGCGAAAATTATGCCCCTCATGCAAAGAGTATATCCCTATCAACGAGAGTGATGCAGCGGAGTTGGGATTGGATCGTTCGTTGTTGATCGCTTCGCCCAAAGGGTGTGCCGAGTGTCATTATAGCGGGTATCACGGGAGAATCGCGATCGGGGAGTTCTTGATGGTGGATGAAGAGGTTCGTATGTTGATAAAAGAGCATGAAAGTGATCATGAAATTCGCGAAATAATGAAAAGACGGGGGATGAAACTACTCAGCGACCAGCTCAAAGATCTCTTAAGAGAGGGAGTCACGGGGTTAGATGAGATTATTCGCGTCGGTGTCAAAGAGGCTTGATGGAATTTCGGTATACCACTCTGGAACCCTCGGGGAAAAAAGTAAAATCGATTATTGACGCTTCTTCGCTTGAAGAGGCTCAAAAAAAGCTCAAATTTCAAGGGATTGTTTTTTCCGATCTTGCCGAAAATAGCGGAGAATTTGGAATTATGACCTCTTTGTTTAATCAACGCACTATCGGTAACGAACGCTTATCGATTTTGAGCCGAGACCTCAGTATTTATCTCAAAGCCGGTATCCCTTTGCCCCGCGCTTTGTCGATGCTAAAACGTCAAAGTCGCCCTCAAAGCCGTGATGAGCATTTTTTTGAAGCTCTCAATACATCGATCAGCGAAGGGAAAAGTTTCGCCTACGCTTTGGAAACACAGCCTTGGTTTATCCTTCCCACTTACTATACGGGGACCCTGCGAATTTCAGAAGACAGAGGGATACTTTCTGAAGTGTTGAATGAACTTTCAGAATATCTCACGGTGCAAGAAAAAATACGTAAACAGATCACTCAGGCATTGATATATCCCGGATTCATCGTGATTGCGGCTATCTTTATGATTGCGTTCATGCTCAGTGTCGTCGTCCCTAAAATCACAACGGTGTTTGAGACGACAGGACAACCTCTTCCCGCATTGACAGAAGGGATAATCAGTATTTCGACGTTTTTCGGAGCGTATTGGTGGATATTGTTGTTGTTGATTTTTTTGATCCTTACGGTTTTTAGCGCCAAATTAAAAACCGATTACCGTTTCCGTAAAAGAGTACATAGAGGGATTTTATCACTGCCGATCGTCGGCGACATGATCGCGACAGCCGATCTATCCCGCTTTGCTACCATTTCAGCGATGTTGATGCACTCAGGGATTCCGGCGGTACAAACCATCCGTCTCTCCTCGGCAACCCTCTCGTCGGAGATACTCAAAGAGCTATTTGAATTTGTCTCTATGCGGGTTGTCGAGGGATCAAAGCTCTCTGATGCTATTAGACACTATGATGGATATCGAATCGATTCTTCATTTATCGAAGCGGTATCGGTCGGCGAAGAGACCAGCGAATTGGCATCAATGCTGGATCATTTGGGGAAACTGTATCAGCAGACCAATAAAGACAAAATTGCGGTATTCCTCTCGATCCTTGAACCGACGTTGATGCTCCTGATCGGAGGGACAGTCGGGGTGATTGTCACCGCGATGTTGCTACCGATCTTTTCTCTGAACTCTCGACAATGGATATGATACGATCCAAAATCCTCACCTCCGCCGTATCGCTCTATTTTAGCGCACGAGGTTATGGAAAAGTGGACAATGTTACGGTCGATACGACCAAAAAGACTCTAAAATTCAATCTCATGCCAAAAGGGGAAAAACAGCCGTTAAATGTCACTATCGGCTCGTACATGACCCTCACGATTGACAAAGAGGAGTATTTGATTCTCCAAAAGGTACAGACGAATCGTATATGGCTCAACCGTATTTTCGCCGATCACATGCAAGAGGGAATCAAAGTACCTTTGGGAATTGTCTCCAAAGGGGCGGGATCGATGCTACTGAATATTTGATTCACAACGTCTTCACGATTATGGTCTACGCTAACACAAAAAAGGGGTTATCATGAAACGGATTTTTTTCGTGTTGGTGTTGCTGTCTCAAATAATAAGTGCCAAAGTGCTTACTGCAACGTATGAAGTCTCGTACGGTATTTTTCAGACGATGGGGATCGCCGATGCTCGGTTTGAAACGCGCGATGACGATACCTATACTATCCGAATCGAAGCCCGAACCACCGGAATCGCGAAATTCCTCTCCAATAATCGTGTCGAAGTGTATGAGAGTCACGGTACCATTGTCAACGGAAAGCTTGTTCCCGATCAATACATTAAAATTCGACGCACCGATTCGAAAAAAACAACGAAACGCTATACGTTCAATCATCGCAAAAAAACGGTTATCAAAGAGGTGATCGAAGGGGTCGATCAAGACAAAGAGAGTAACGATTTCTATGCACCCGAAGACATTCTAAGTCTATTTTTCAATGTCAAACAGTATATGAAGCTGCGTCAAAATCAGGTGCTATACGCCATCGGAGCCAACAAAAACGACGGACGTATCGATGTCCTATTTCCTAGAGGAAAAGAGCTTGAACGGTTGGAAAAAGAGTTGGGAGTGAGCGATGGAGTATTCGTCAAAGTGATTTTGAACGATAAAATTTTCAGCAGTGCGAATGGCGAATTGTTGATTAATCTCAATCAAGAGGGATTGTGTGAAAAGGCGATTTTGGAAGATGTATTGTTGTTTGGAGATATTGTCGGCAAACGGGTTCGATAAATCAAAAATCATTAAGGGAACAGCTGGTATACTTCCTATCGTGATGCGGGAGTAGCTCAGTTGGCTAGAGCGTCAGCCTTCCAAGCTGAATGTCGCGAGTTCGAGTCTCGTTTCCCGCTCCACCTCTTCTTTATAAACCGCCGCATCTCTATTACCAATATAAGTGTAACTAATATGAACTCCAAACCATTGGATCCTTTCTGGGAAATTAAACACCTCAATGAATTAACCCCCCAAGAGTGGGAAGCGTTGTGTGACCGTTGCGGATTATGCTGTCTCAACCGAATCCAGGACGAAGAGGATGATGAAATCTACCTCACCCGTGTGGCGTGCCGCTGTTATGATATTCAATCAGGACAGTGCAGCGATTATCCGAATCGCTTAGCAAAAGTAGAGGGGTGTACCCAACTCACGATCGAGCGGACGTCGGAGTTTACATGGCTCCCCGAAACGTGTGCCTATCGTCTCCGTTTTGAGAACAAACCGCTCCCTTCGTGGCATCCGCTGATCAGCGGTACACCTCTATCGGTGAGAGAACACGGTATCCATAAATATGATCCCGTGAATGAGAGCGATGATATCGATCTAGAGGATTATGTTATCGATGAGGGGGTTGGCGATTGGTGATGGTGTAGATAAATTTGAACACTTCAGCAACCGCCACATAAAGGTTTTCGGGGATCTCTTTGTCAATCTCCACTTTGCTTAGTAGTTCTACCAAATCTTCGTCTTTGTGGATCGGGAGGTTGTGCAGTTCGGCGATTTTGATAATATTTTCCGCCGATGATCCCTTGCCCGATGCGACGACACGCGGAGCGTTCTCTTTTTCTTGATTGTATCGGAGTGCGACCGCTTTTTTCATACTTTCACCTCGAACCCACTGTTTGTCTCACTATCCCCATCATAAGGTTGATGGGCAATGTTCTCATGACTGTGGGTGATACGGATCGAGCGCAGATGGAGCCCTGCATCGATCAATGCCGAACGAAGTGCGCCGATATGCTCATGGAGGAGTGTTTTGAGTTCCTCTTTTTCAGTATGGACGCGGATTTCGAGCTGATTGTTTTCATACAGCCCCATCATCAGATTCATCTCCCCGTACTCTTTGAGCTTCAGATTGATTTCGCAATAAAATTTTTTCTCCCCCGTTTTTTTGAACGCCATCGACCCCCCCTCAAGAGTCTCCCATGAAAACGGAAAATAGATCGAGTTGGCGTTACCTAGATAGGAGGTGAGTTGATGATAATCGATCTGAGTCAGGATTTTATCTACTTGTTCGAGCATTTTAGAGGCATTGGGTTCTCCTGAAGCTTTGAGCTCTTCGGAGAGGGAGAGGAGATTGGATTTGAGATCATTGCTCATTGATTCACGCAAAAAGGTTTCGGTAACCAGTTCTTTGGGGTTGGTAAACGTAGAGAGTTTGGTGATAAGGGTTGAGAGCTCTTTGGAACTATCCCCCTCTTTGATCGCGTGTCGGAGCTGTTGAGTGAATGTTTTTAACTCCTCGGCGGCGGGGGTGTCGAGATTTTTGAGGAGTTTTTCGATCGAATCTAAGAGGTCGTTGCTCTGTGGTGCTTTACTGGAGAGGAGTGCCCCATAAAGCTGGGAGAGGGATGTTTTGATCTCATGAACAAGGGTGAATTGATTCAGTTTTTGAGAGAGTTCTAAGACCTCTTTGGAGTAGAGCGGATCGGTTTTGGTGAGGAGGGCGGTGAGAGAAGATTGGATCTCTTTGAGCGCATTGGAGACGCTAAGGGCGCTTTGGGAGTTGAGCGAGGCGTTTGGGAGATGAGGGGAGTTGAGCAGGGTCGATATTTTCTCTTGGAGTGCTTTGACACTTTGGGTGCTGTTTTTGGAGAGGAGGGGATGCAGCTGCTCCAATGTCTGAGTGAGATCGGGGATTTTTTGGATCGCATGAGCCAATTTCGACTCCATAAAAACGCCGCTGTTGTTGATTTGATGTTGAAGCGATTGGGGATCGATGAGAGCGATGTTTTTGAGAAATTTCTCTAAAACGGTCGTTTTTGGGGCGAAATCGGGAGAGGTTTTGAGCTCTTGGATCAGGGAGGCGAGGTTATCGGTGAGGCTTCCCATCGTTTTGAAGGCGCTGTTGTTTTTGAGGATATCAAGGAGGAGGGTATCGGATTTGGTCGAGGTGAGTTTGTCATTGAAGAGGGAGTTGAGAAACGATTTGATATCTTTCCCCTCTTTGAGGGTTTCGAGTTGTTCGGGGGTGGCGTTTTCGATCGCCTCACCGAGGGCTTTGTTCATGGATGGGAGGAGGATGTTGAGCCGCGCTTGGGTGTTTAGGTTTATCATGAGAAAATGATAACACAGAAGTAGCTTTTTTTCTTCAATCAAATTGTAGGTCAATTTTAAAATAATGTCATGTCATAATGCGTTTCATTTCATGCGTAAAGGATTCATTCAATGTCTACCATTAAAGCGAAATTATGGATTTTAGTGGTGTATTCGGGCTTGTTGGCGCTCCTCATTGCATTTTTCGGATTATCTGGGATGCGAGGGTGCAACAGCGATTTTAAAAATGTTTATGAGAACCGGATTATCCCGCTGGCACAGCTAAAAAGTGCCGCCGATATGTATGCGGTCAACATCGTCGATACCTGCCATAAAGCGCGCAATCAAAACATCACCCTCTCCGAAGCGATTAGCAACATCAAACAAGCTCAGGAATCGATTCGAAAAGAGTGGAGCGCTTATGTCGCGACGGAATTGACCAAAGAGGAAACAAAGCTCGTCGAAGAGGCAAAAGAGCGGTTTTCCGCTGCCGATAAAGGGGTTGAGAAATTGCTTGCTCTTTTGGAGAATAACGATTTGGATGGAGTAGCGCAATTCTCTATCAACGAATTGTATCCTAAAATCGATCCGATCAGCGAAACGATCGGGAAGCTGGTAGCCCTTCAAATAGACGAAGCGAAAAAAGGGTATGAAGACGCTGAGGAGTTGTACAATAACGAAGTCGCTCTGTTTCTTGTAATTTTATCGATCGGATTAGGCATTAGCGCGCTTGTGAGCTGGAAAACGATTGCATCGATTACCCGATCAACCGGCGAATTTCGAAAAATGATGCAGGAGATCGCGAAAACAAAAGATTTTACACGCTCCATAAATCATCCAAATCAAGATGAACTCAAAGAGGTGGCTGAAGGGTTCAATGAACTTATCCAGTCTGTTCGCAAAGCGTTGTCGGATGCAAAGCACTCAGCTACGGAAAATGCGGCTGTGGCGGAAGAGTTGTTTTCGACAAGCACACAAATCGGAAGACGGAGTGAAGAGACTGCCCGATCGATGGAGGAGACGCTCAAGGTCTCAGATGAGGTATCGAAAATACTGAGTGTAGGTGAAGCGGGATCGCGTAAAACCAGTGATATGATGAAAACAGCCTCTTCAAATGTTTCGGATGTGGCGCAAGATGTCCAAAAAGTATCGGGTACGCTTCAAAGTATTGTTGAAAACCAAGTTGAATTGGCTCAACGTCTCGAACGGCTCTCCGATGAAGCGGAGCAAGTGAAAGTCGTTTTGTCGGTTATCAGCGATATTGCCGAACAAACGAATCTTTTGGCATTGAATGCCGCTATCGAGGCGGCACGTGCGGGTGAACACGGGCGCGGTTTCGCGGTAGTTGCCGATGAGGTTCGCAAATTGGCTGAACGGACTCAAAAATCGTTGGCCGAGAGTAACTCTACCGTATCCATTATAGTGCAATCGGTGAATGATGCGACCGATATGATGTCCAGCAGTGCTGTGCAAATTAGAGAACTTGGTGATCATGCGCAAGAGTTGGAAATGATTATGCAAAAAAGTGTTGATGAAATTACCACCGCTTCGGAAATGGCGGTGCAAACGGCTCAAGAAGCGGGAGATGGTGCCTCTAAAACACATGATATCATCGGAAAACTTCATGACATTACTGCTTTGGCATCATCGAATGCACGTAGTGTCGAAGAGATAGCCTCAGCGGTGGAACATTTGGCTAAACTCTC
>JACXUE010000166.1 GCA_014764075.1 Sulfuricurvum sp. | reverse complement strand
TAATACCGATACCATCTGCCGATACGGCGGTGATGAATTTGTCGTCATTATCGAAAATATCAAAGACAAAGATTACATTGAAGCCGTTTTTGAGACCATACATACCGCTATTTGCGAACCGATACAAATTTCCAAAGAGACGACAATCCGCCCACGCGCGAGCATCGGGATGGCGCTTTATCCGGATAACGCCTCTACTCCTCAAGAACTCCTTCGTGCCGCCAATAGCGCCATGTATGAAGTTAAAAAAGAGAAACATCGCCATAAGACGAACCCTATTTCCCCTTCTCCCCATGCAGAGTGAAACAATAATGCGCTACAATACTCCTCGCTCAGGAGAAAAATCATGACCTTGTTCAAACTATCTTTCGTTCCCTTTTTGGGCGTACTGCTCTACGCCAACCCCCAATGCTATGTCGAGGGGTATCCCAACTTGGTTGCTTCAGCCAACGACAAAGAGATTGTCCTGAGAGACGGAACCAAACTTCCCTACCATACAAACACCCCAAAACAAACATGGGATGAGAAAATAAACAATGCCGATCTCTCTACCCAGCTTGAGCAAACCTATGACGTTGGGGGATTCGAGACACCACCACCCTATCTGCACAGTCCGGGACGGCTCCGCTATCAGCCATTTTTTCAAAGCTTGTATGGTAAAGATAAAAAATCGATCGAAAAAAATCTCGTAACAATCGAATGGCCAACCCTCAAAGGGAACACCAAATTACAGGTGAGCAAAGTGGACGGTGTCGACAAAAAACTCTACGCCATCGGTCAGGAGATCGCCAAACTTCCAAAAGCGGATCGAATCTGGGCAGAGGGGGCAACGACGTACTGCTACCGCGTCATCAAAGACACCGATCGCCTCTCCATGCACAGCTATGGTATCGCAATCGATCTCGCCCCCAATACCACCCAGTACTGGAAAAATGAAGCCTCGTCCGAAACCGCGAAAATCGGCTATAAAAATACGATGCCCCTCTCCATCGTCCGCATTTTTGAAAAACATGGCTTTATCTGGGGAGGACGCTGGTACCACTACGATACGATGCACTTTGAATACCGTCCCGAATTGCTCGCACCCTCATGCAAAAGAAAAATATGAGATCTCACCGCCTCTTTACCACTCGCACCGGACAGTTTATCCTCTTTAAATACACGATTTACACCCTCTTGGCGTTCAATATCTATCTGTTTGCTATGAACGGCACCTTTACCGAAACGATCGACACCGCCGCATAGGTCGCTATTTTGGCACTGTTTGAGTGGGAAACCCGCCACCTCAAAGAGGAAGATTGGAGCGTATTTGAAAAAGGGGTCATCTCGCTGCTTAGCATCTTCGGCTACAGCGTCATCGTCTATTCGTGCTACAGCTATTTCATCGAGGCGGAATAGCTCGATTTTGCCAACTCTCTCACGTGGATTTTGGTCGTATTGGCTCTCCAATACGACATCTACTTTCCGGGTCACTACGGCAAAACTGAATGGACTGCACGCAACACTCTTAAATTCGCCCTCTATGGAGCACTGTTCATCTTTGCGATAATATGGGGGATACAGGGGGAAGCGCTCGATTTTTACGATGCCTTTTTATGGATACTCTCATTCTTTGTCATCGAGATGAATATTTTTAACTTCGAACACCGATTTGTCAAAGAAGATACCACCCAAACTCATCAATAGTCCAACGGATCAAGCGCCCCTCCAAGCGCTGGTATAATGTGGTATAATCACGACGAAAAATCAAACCTGGGTCAATTCGCACAATGCACGCTTGTGTGCATGAGTTCTCTGCTAAAGAGAGCCCAGTGTTAATGTAGCGCAAGGGGCTTTGCTCCTTGGAGCGTATTAAGGGCAACCATGATTAAACCACAAACGATTACTGAAAAAATATTTTCCGAACACGTCGGTCACCCCGTCTATGCGGGTGAGATCGTCCGCTCACCGATCGATATGGTTATCGGAAACGACATCACTACACCGATTTCGATCAAAGCGTTCGAAGATTCCGGAGCAACCAAGCTCGCCAATCCGGACGGTTTTTCGATTGTCCTTGATCACTTTATCCCCGCCAAAGACATCGCTTCAGCAAACCAAGCCCGTATCAGCCGTGATTTTGCCAAAAAACACGCAATGAAAAACTTTTTTGACGAAAAAGATATGGGGATCGAACACGCACTCCTCCCCGAAAAAGGGCTCGTCGTACCGGGTGACGTCATCATCGGTGCCGATTCGCACACCTGTACCCACGGAGCACTCGGCGCATTCTCGACGGGGATGGGTTCAACCGATTTGGCGTTTGCGATGGTCACCGGAGGAAACTGGTTCAAAGTTCCCGAATCGATCAAAGTGATCCTCAGCGGAAAACCGGG
>JACXUE010000021.1 GCA_014764075.1 Sulfuricurvum sp. | reverse complement strand
ATTGTCGATACAGTGCGTCAATCGATTCTTTCGTTTGAGAGAGTTTCCGCAAATCACTCAAATATCGACTTATCAACTCTTGATCGACCTCTTTTGCCTCAGAGAGCTCATTTCCGACACTGAGTGTCCCCTCAACACGCGTCAAAAAATGTCGTAAAAGATGTTTATTTTCTCCCATCACCGAAGATCGACTCAATTTTTCAATCGACTGGGTACTTTTTTGGAGCGATTCAACCAACGATGCAAACAAAAGCGGCTTGGATGAACCGCTTGAAACACTAACAATAATCAAACAACCCAAAATAAAGCGCACCGATCAAAATCCTTTTTTTAATTCTAACATTATCGCTCTAAAGATATAATATAGTCACTTTAAACTGTGGGGTAAAACGTATGTCTAAACGGATACTAGAAGCGATGAAGCCGGGAGTCATCTTTGGCAATAATGTTCAGAAACTGTTTGAAATTGCAAAAGAGGAAGGGTTTGCCCTCCCAGCGGTCAATGTCGTCGGAACCGATTCGATTAACGGCGTTCTCGAGGCGGCTAAAAACGCCAATTCACCGGTTATCATCCAATTCTCCAACGGTGGCGCAAGCTACTATGCCGGCAAAGGGCTTAACAACGAGAATGAAAAAGCGGCCATTGTCGGAGCAATCAGCGGAGCAATCCATACCCATATGATGGCGGAGGCCTACGGGATTCCTGTCATTTTGCATACCGATCATGCGGCACGTCACCTACTTCCATGGATCGATGCATTGCTCGATGCGGGTGAAAAACACTACGCACAATACGGTAAACCACTTTTCTCTTCCCATATGCTTGACCTCTCTGAAGAGTCTCTCGAAGAGAATGTTGCAACGTGTGTTGAATATATGAAACGTATGGACAAAATCGGAATGACGCTCGAAATCGAACTGGGCGTAACCGGCGGAGAAGAAGACGGTGTTGATAACTCTAATATCGATAACGCCCTTCTCTATACCCAACCCGAAGATGTTGCCTATGCGTACGAAAAACTGAGCGCAGTGAGCAACCGTTTTACGATTGCCGCATCATTTGGGAACGTTCACGGTGTTTACAAGCCCGGAAATGTCGTCCTCACACCGGTCATCCTCAATAATTCTCAAAAATACATCCAAGAAAAATTCAAAACCCCATCCGATAAACCGGTTAATTTCGTTTTCCACGGCGGTTCGGGTTCTACCCTCGAAGAGATCCGCGAAGCGATCAGTTACGGCGTAATCAAAATGAACATCGATACCGATACCCAATGGGCAACATGGGAAGGGGTCAAAAATTACTATGAGAAATACAAAGACTATCTTCAAGGGCAAATCGGAAATCCAGAGGGTGAAGACAAACCGAATAAAAAATACTACGACCCGCGAAAATGGCTCCGTGAGGGACAAAAAACATTAGTGGCACGGGTTAAAACAGCGTTTGAAGATTTGAACGCAATCGATAGAAACTAACGTTAATTCAATAAACCTCTTTACGATGTCCGATACGGATGATCGTAATGAGAATTTTTTCTTCCGTAATCCGAAAAATCACCCGATAATCCCGCACCCACAAACAAAATTTACCACTGTATTCCCCTTTGAGTGCTTTGATATTGTTTTTAAGCCTATCGGGATCGGTTGCAAGTAAAATGATTTTTTCTTTGAGTTGTTTTTGGATGACACGATCCAATTGCGAAAGCTCTTTTTTTGCGGATGGCAAAAACTCAATCGCATACATCGTTTATATCCCTAGCTCTTTCCATACCTCTTCGGCACTGATCGTCTTGACCGTTCCCTCCTCTACCTCACGTAACCGCTTGTCAGCGATTTCTTCATCCAACATATCAAAATAGAGCATAAGGGCATTTTCAATCACATGGCTCTTTTTCTTATTGAGCTCTTTGGATAGAGCATTCAACTCATTCGCTACGCTGTTATCAAGGGTAATACTCATCTTGGTTACATTGACATATTTGCTCATCACAGCCCCTTATCCGATAATTATATGGACAATTATACTTCTAATTATATTTTAAAGTCAATATAACATTTGGTTTAATAAAGAGTCATTGAATACAAAATGCAAGGGATCCCGCGAATGCGGGAAAGAGATAGAGGTGAATTTATTTGGAATAGGTGATTTTTGCTTTTGCGCGGAGATCAGCCATCTTTTTCTCCATAGTCGCTTTAAACTTATCCATTTTCAAACGTTGTTCAATAAAGTTTTTCACTTCGTCAAAACTCAATTTTTTGGCCGGTTTTTTATCCTCAACATAGATAACATGATATCCAAACTGACTTTGTACCGGAGTTGCTGAGATTGCCCCCTCTTTCATCGCAAATGCCGCATCGTTGAATGAAGGAACCATTTGTCCGCGTGAAAAGTACCCCAAATCTCCCCCTTTGATAGCACTCGGTCCAGTCGATTTGGATTTCGCTTGAGCTATAAACTCATTTTTGAGTTTTTCACCGCTAAGACCTTTCAGGCTTTTGATCACTGCTTGCGCTTCGGCTTCGCTCTTGACCAAAATATGACGAGCATGGATTTTCTCTTTGTCTACAAATTCGTCCGGATTAGCATCAAAATAGGCTTTGACCTCTTTGGCATCCACTTTGATCGCTTCAAATTGTTCTTGTTCCCACACTTTAGCCGCGAGTTGTATTTTTAGACGATCAACCAGTTTTTCAAGCTCTTGTTTGTACTTTTTAGATTCCAAAACTCCGGTACGTTTAGCATCATTATACACTAACTCTTGGGCGATCATACCCTCGACAATACGCTGACGAAGTTCATTTTGTTTGTCGGCAGGGAGTGAATCAAAGCGCCCTTGAGTCCCCTCCATCATTACTTTATTAACCTCTTCTGAGGTGATTTCATTACCGTTTACGGTTGCTAAAACAGCCGCTGATGCACATTGTGCACTCAACAATACACCTAAAATCCATGCGGCATAATATCGCTTCATTACTATCCTTGTGATTACCCCTAATACTAGGGGGATTTGATTTCGGCATTATAATACATTCGTGAGTATAGTATGGAAAAAACAATCAATGTTAAACGATTTTATTTTGACGTTTTTGCTGCGCGATTTTCAGATAGCGATCCATTGTTTGTAACAGGAAATGTTTATCAATCGGTTTGGCCAAGTGGGCATCCAATCCAGCCGCCACAATCCGCTCGCGGTCGCCGATCAAAGCGTGCGCCGTCAACGCGATCACCGGTACAAAACCGCGGCCGTCACGCTTATCTATCTCTTTGATCAATCGGTTAGCCATCAAACCATCCATCACCGGCATATCGATATCCATAAGCACCAAATCAAAATGTTCTTTCAGATAGGCGTCGACCGCTTTTTGACCGTTATCAACGGCAACAACACGAAAATGCTCTTGGAGCAAAATGGTTTCTAAGAGTTTGAGATTGATAAGGTTATCTTCCGCCACCAAAATTTTGATGCTTGCGGCACGCGGAATCGTTTGAGCTTCAACCGAATTGGAGATATGCTCTTTGGGCATCGTTTTCCAAATAACCGATAAAGTTTTATGCAACGAACTGGGTAAAATCGGCAAAGTGACAATCGAAGAAACCGATTCGATCAGAGCATCAGCTTGATCACCGTGATCAAATTTCATCAACGGAACAATTGCCAAATTCGGATACGAGGCTTTTAACGCATCAATTTGAACTTTTGAAACTTCCGGCATATCCAAAAAGAGGACATCGCTCTCCAACAAGACGGGGGTCACTAAATCCTGGATATGTTTTGTCTCTAAATGGAAAAGCTCCAAATATTTGAACAACAAGGCACCCTGAGGAGTCATATAATGTTCCGGCGTGTAAATTGCGGCACGGGTTCCTGCTGTAAAATCAAACACCCCCTCTTCATTAATCTGATGAGTTACACGGAATGAAAAGCGAGACCCCTTTCCCGTTTCGGATGCCAACATCAAGTGCGAGTCCATCATATCGACGTATTTATGACTCAGGCTTAGTCCGATACCCAAGCCATCACGCCCCCGTCGTTGGTTTTCCCATGCCGATGCAAAGGGGCGCAGAAGGGTTTTTATCTTCTCTTGTTCGATACCACATCCGGTATCACTCACCGCATACTCGACTTCAACGAAATTCCCCTCTTCTTTGACAATCAGAATTTCGACGAGAACACGCCCCCCCTCATCAGTAAATTTAATCCCGTTTTGGATCAAATTACGCAAAATGGCTAGAACTTTGTCCTGATCGCCGATCATCGATTTGGGAAGATGCGGATCGATCAAAAACATCAATCCAATCTCTTTGGAGAGAGCTAAATCGCAAAATTGTTGTAAAAAGCTCTCATACACTTCCAATGGATTAAAAAGAGAGAGATTCGCATGGACGCTGCCGCTCTCGACTTGCATCATCTCAAGGAGGTTTTCGATATTACGCATCATCGAATGAGCACTTCGGCTCGTCATCTGAACGTACTCTTGCTGCCATGAACTGAGCGGTGATTTTTTTAACAAGTCACTAAATCCGATAATCGCATTTATCGGAGTTCGGAACTCATGCGATATATTGATCAAGAATTTCTTTTTGAACTGTTCAAAATAGCGTTCCGCCGCCCGCGCTTTTTCCAAAATAGAGACATCTCTGAAAACGACTCCGACGATCGGGATATTTTCCACAATGATCACTTCCGATTTAACGGAAACATCGTATTGTACCCCTCCGGCTTCAATTTTTCCCCGATAATTTCCCGATTTAGAGAGCAGATACGAGATATCGACTCCTTGGGGAATATACCATGAAGAGATAGCACCGACATCGTCGAATGTTTGGACGCCAAGCATCTCGATGAGCAGTTCATTACACCCTAGAAGATTTCCCGCAAAATCGGCATAGATCATTGGATCAGAGTGCAAATGGGCACACGATGTCAACATTGAAATACGCGATGAATACTCTTGTTCAAAACCCTCTTTGTAGATCATAACAGCCCCCCTATACACGTATGTGAAGATATTTGCGTAGAACGTATTCAAGCTTTTCGCGAGTCAGAGGTTTGGAGAGGTAATCATCCAATCCGCCACCTAGGATATACTCTCGATCTCCTTCCATCGCCAATGCCGTCAATGCGATAATCGGCATGCGCCCAACCCGTGCTGGCCCCTCTTCGGCTTTGATCTCCTGGGTTGCGAGGATACCGTCTTTGATCGGCATATCGATATCCATAAAGACAATATCGAACTTGTTATCACGACACATGGCAACCGCTTCATCACCGTTTGAAACGGCAGCGACTTGAATCCCGTACTCTTTAAGCAAGAGTTTGATAAGACGTTGGTTGATCAAGTTGTCTTCTACCACCAATGCGCTCATACCGCGCTGAATTTGGGTCGCGGGCGCAGGATTTTTACGTGGAAGATGAAATATATCGAGCAAATGATCCAATAATGATGAAGGGAGAAGCGGCTTGCTTAGTCCCAAATCAATGACATGGAGCATCTTGGCTTGCAAACGTTCATGTTCATTCAACAACAATACCGTTTTACACTCCCGTTTCATCCGAGCAAGATTCATCGTCCATTCGCTTTTCTCTTGTGAACCGATAAAATAGACCACCTCCGCATTCTCAAAAATAGCTTCATCGACACTTTGCGTTTTGGTCACGCTTACTCCGAAGCTACGCAAATAGTTGGCAAGGTGATTAGCTTCTTCGATCCGTTTTTCATCGATCAATACAACTTTTACAGCATGTGCATTGATCATTTGCATCGCCTGATCGGAAGAGCCATCAAGCGTCAATGCAAAACTAAAGGATGATCCTTTCCCCTCATCACTGGTGATTTTAAGTTCTCCACCCATAAGAGAAATCAATCCGTGCGAAAGGCTAAGTCCTACACCAAGGCGATTATCGGCATGATCTCCCGACACAAAAGGGAGAGTGATATAGCTAAGCTCGGTTTTACTAATCCCTTTTCCCGTATCTTTAACCGTAAAACCTATGTTGCACGTTCCGGCTGTGTTGCGTTTGAGAAGCTTGACCTCAATCGTAATTCGCCCGCCGGAGTTGGTGAATTTGAGCGCATTGCCAAAGAGGTTGTTGAGTACTTGTTTGATTTTACGAATATCACCGTTGATCAAAGTCGGTAATTTGGGATCGATAAACGATAAAATCTCAACCCCTTTATCCGATCCCATCGAAACGGCTCCACGAGCAAACTCCTCCATTTCGGCAACAATATTGAATTCGCTTTTACTAATATTCAATCGGCCATTTTGCATCTGCGCCAAATCGAGTAGATTTTCGATATTGGACATCAAATTGCGGGCTGAACCTTGCACCGAATGGATGTATTCGAGCTGAGTATCAGTGGGGGAGGTTTTGGAAAGGAGTTCGATAAACCCTAAAATACCGTTCATCGGAGTCCGAAATTCATGTCCGATATTAGCAAGGAACTTACTTTTGAGTTGTTCAACCTTGAGTACTTCGGCTTTTAAATCCATAAGATCGGTATGATCCTCAAGACGGAGAAGATAGAGATCATTCCCCCCCTCTCGGATAAGCGTCGATATTGCCGACATCGTGTGCATTTTGCCGGATCGATCTATAATCCCCAAACCATAACCGTTTGGGCAGTGAGTCCGAATATAATCTAGCCAACTTTTATCGTACTCCGTAAAAACCTCTTCATCTTCATGGTCAAACAGTTCACGGATACTCTCATGGTTGTTTCGGAGCTGCTCAATGTTTTGAAGCGGAACTAAAGCGAATAATGCCTTGTTGGCACCAATCCATCCCGATTCTTTGGTAAAAAACAGTATAGGGTCTTTATCCGTATCTAAAACTTTAAAAAAGAGCTCTTTATTGATATTTAGTTCGACATTTTGAGCAAAACGGTTTTTACTTGTACTAAAAAATTTTTGAATAATAGCAAATAATCCCAAAATCCTCTCCTTGATTAATTTTGAATGAAATTAGTTATTGTAACACAAATTTCTCACACCAATATTTTTTTCGGCACATGCTACAATACGGTCAAAAAAACGGACGAAGCGGATGAAAAAAGCGACAAAAAAAGAGATCGAAGGGATCAAAACGGCACTTTTGGAACGTTATGGCGAAGCGGTCACCGAACTCACCTATACCAATGCCTATGAACTCGTCATCGCCGTCGCCCTCTCAGCCCAATGCACCGACAAAAGGGTCAACCTCATCACCCCCGCGTTGTTCAAAGCGTATCCAACTCCTCATGCACTCGCGAACGCCGATCTCGAAGAGGTCAAAAAACTGATTCAAACCTGCTCGTTTTTCAACAACAAAGCGGTCAACCTCATTGAAATGGCTAAAAGGGTGGTCGATGTGTACGGCGGAGAGATCCCTCTGGATGAAAAAGAGTTGGTAACCCTCGCCGGAGTGGGACAAAAGACGGCGCATGTCGTCCTCATCGAATACACCGGAGCCAACCTCATGGCGGTCGACACCCACGTCTTTCGGGTGAGTCATCGACTGGGTCTTAGCGATGACTCCACAGCGATCGCGACCGAAGCGACATTGGTCAAAAAGCTAAAAACCAACCTCCACCAGCTCCATCAGGGACTTGTGTTATTCGGACGCTACATCTGTACCGCCAAAAACCCCAAATGCGATACCGAGTGTTTTTTGAGGGAATATTGCAAAAGCAAGGGCGGATTTAAAGCCAAATGAGATACAATCACCCCATGAAAAAACACTCTCTATTGGTACTACTCCCCATGTTAATAAGCGGATGCTTCAATGAGCGTGGAGTGAGTCTGAAATACTATAACACCTGTGAAGAGTATTATGATATGCAAGGGTATTACCACAAACAGTGCGATAAAAATTCGGTTGATTACAAAGAGGTGATCGACGCAATCCAACCCGCACAAAATCCTTTACGGGGAAGCGTCCGCTAAAATCGGTTATTTGAACGCGATAAAGGTTGCAAAATTTGCCCATCGAAACAGCACTTCGCAGGTTTTGAATCCGCTGTTTTTTGCCATCTGAATATTCTCGTTCATTGTATAGGGGATAAGAACGTTTTCGAGAGCTTCCCGTTTTTGGACAATTTCGTACTCGCTGTACCCTTGAGCTTTTTTAAAATCGTAATAACAGTCAATCAATTCTTTATTGAGCTTCGGATCTTCGCTCACCACTTTTTCGCTAAAAATAAAGACCCCTCCCTCATGAAGAGCATCGGCAATATTTCTCACTAACGTATCCCGCACCAACGGTCGGATAAATTGCAACGTATAATTACTAACAATCACTTGCCCTTTTTCGTATGGAAATTGGAGAATATCCCCCTCATGCAATTCAATCTGCGATCCGTACGCCTCAATTTTTTTACGAGCATGTTCGATCATTGCCGCAGAATTGTCGATACCGACAAGACGTATGTTCTCACTCTTCCCTACGGAACGCTCGATTGCAAGCAACAACGACGCGGTAGAACACCCCAAATCATAGACAATTCCCCCCTCTTTGAGGGCACTAATAGCAAATCTACGGGTTAATTCTTGCGACTCTTTATAAAAGGGGACGGAACGCAACAGCATATCATCAAAAACAGCCGCCACTTCAGCATCAAATTCGAATTGTTTGGAGATCGGTTTGGCAAAGAGAGTATCGGTTTTCATAAACGGTATTGTAGCGTAAAGAGGAGAGGTTTTGAGGGGCAACGGCTATACGACGAAACAAACCCAATAGACCCCTCACCGATAAATAAGCAAATTTCAGTCCATTTTAAAACAGGGTAGGAACGACACTCCCTTCCATTTTTTTCGACTTTGCCGGAAGCGGCTTGGTTTCACCGAAAAACGTCAGCTCATTTTCACGTAATATTCGGATCACATTGGTTGTCCCCGGCGTTCCGATCGGATACCCCGCCGTGAATATGTAGGTATTCTTTTTATCGAGAATTTTACGCGCAAGTCCACTGTGGACAATCTCGCTCAACATCTCCTCCAACCGCCTTTTTTTCGTCAAATAGGCCGGAACAACCCCCCACACCATCGTCAATAATCGAGCTACACGCTCTTCGTGTGTAGCGGCATAAATGGTCATTTTTGGGCGATAACGGGAGAGTTTTTTGGCTGAAGAACCCGAAGTAGTCATGGCAATAATCCCCTCCGCACAGAGTGAATCACCTAACCGAACCGCCGATTCGTTGACGACGTCCATCGCATCATCGTATCCAAAATCGAATTTTCCATAAGGGTACATCTCTTCAATCGCTTGAATGGTATTGACCATCGTCTCAACGACCAAAACGGGGTTTTTCCCGATAGCACTCTCCTCCGAGAGCATTACCGCATCGGTTCCATCCAATACGGCATTGGCGACATCGCTGATCTCTGCTCGCGTCGCGTGATCTTTTTCCGTCATCGATAACAGCATCTGCGTTGCGGTAATCACCGGCTTGGAGCGTTTATTGGCCTTCGCAATCAACATTTTTTGAATACTCGGAACACGATAATAGGGAACTTCAATCCCCAAATCTCCCCGCGCAACCATTAATCCGTCACTGTGTTCTAAAATTTCATCAATATTGTCGACCGCATCGAATTTCTCGATCTTAGCATAGAGTTGAACATCGCCGCCGCAGGAGCGGACAACATCGCGCGCATTGATCATATCTTGGGCATTTTGGACAAATGAAATCGCCATAAAATCAACCCCGTTTGCCACTCCCCACGCCATATCGGAGCGATCTTTATTGGTCAAAATATCGATACCCAAACGGGTGTTTGGAAAATTGACCCCTTTGTTGGAAGTGAGTTTCCCTTTATTTTCAATCTCAGCTTGTATGTAATCGGTATCAATGGCGGTAATACGGGCGCGAATATTACCATCATATAGATAGATCACATCTCCGATATTAAGTCTATGTAATATAGCGCTTTGATTGATCGAGAGGCGATAGTGATTCTCCCCTATTTTCTCCCCCTCACACGTCTCATAATAAAAATCGATCCGATCGCCCGCTTCAAGATAGAACTCCTCTTTGAGCTTTCCGATGCGGATTTTCGGACCGCTGATATCTTGCAAAACACCGACGATAAGTCCGGTTTCGCGCATGGCGGTTCGGATGTTCGCTAGCACTTGCGAATGGTATTCATGGGTGCCGTGGGAAAAGTTGAGCCGAAATACATTGACCCCTGCTCTGATCAACGCGCTCAAGACCTCAACCGTGTCGGATGAAGGTCCGACAGTCGCTAAAATTTTGGTCCGCTTTTGCATCATTCTTACCTAATCTTATTTATTTGAGGAAGTCTAACACATTTTGAAAACATTTTGATCATTGCTTGATTTTCTTGGCACCTCAGCCGATTTAGACTACAATTGACTCCATCGCATCTTTTAAAAGAGTTTTTATGACCAAACGAGCTATCGATACCGATATTGTCCTCATCGATATTATCGATTTTTCCCGTCTATCGATGGACAAGCAGCTCGAAATCATCTCCTATCTCTCCCTTACCTACAAAAAAATGATCCAAAAGATGCTCAAAGCATCGGGAATCGCGATGGCGAAAATGTTACAAGGCATTATCCCAACCGGAGATGGGTTTTACTGCATACTCCACCCATCTCTCAAAGGTTTTGGTCCTATTTTAGGGATGTCATATCTTCATTTCTCCGATTTTATTGCCCAAGAGCACCCCTATTTCAAAGGAATTCGGGTAGCGGTGCACACCGGAAAAGTACATCGATTCAAAGATATCCTCGGACATGAAAACTTTGTCGGTGACGGACTAAACGAATGTGCCCGTTACATCGAAATCAAAAATTTAATCATCAGTACCGTCATCATTTCCGATCGTGCATTCGCGACCTTCCAACAGTTTTTACGCCAATATCCCGATTTTGAACGCCTCCTTCAAAAATGCGAATTCCGTCACAGCTCCATGCACACGTTTCAAGACAAACACAACATTACCCATAACGGTTATCTAATCTGGATGCGCAAAGGGGGAATCATCCCTCCTCCTAAACCCGATTGATTAGAACCCCCAAACAACGCCCATAGGTAAAACTGTTTTTTGGTAAGATAACACACTTAGTCAAAAGGAGTATATGTGCGCTTTACGATCGATGAATACGCAAAAACTTTTAAAATGTCCAAAGAGATGATCCAAAACCGCCTCCGCACCAAACGGCTCAACTATATTATCGAAGGGGGGGTAACCTACATCATCGTCCCGCGAAGTTCTTTGGATGAAGCAAAACGTCAAGAGATTTCTCAAGAGACTAAAACCCCAATCGCTCCGGCTCCGCAAAAAACTACCGTAGGGATGATTATTGCTCTCTATCAAAAAGAGAATCAACAGCTTAAACTCAAAATCAAAGAGCTTGAAGTCAAAGTTGATCGTTTGGTCAATGATAAAGAGCAAATGCTGATTGCCGAACGGGAGCGGATTGAAGAGATCTATGCCGCCAAAGACGAACAGCTAAAAAATCTTTTGGAAGTGATCAACACCAAACTTCTCCTCTCACAAAACAACAATATTCACGACGTTGATATTACCGCTACCCCGACTCCACCCACTACCCCATCGTTACCAAGCGGTTTGATCGAACTCAAACGGTATCTCAAATTCATCGGCATGGGTTCGGATGAACGCAAAACGGTAAAACGCCGTTTTGAGCTTGCTTATGGTTCCGATATCCGCGTGATTCAAAAAGAGGGGGAATTCTACGTCGACCTCTCCAAATATGACTACACTGATTTTCTTTAATCCCAAAAAACTAATCCTCTAAATATCCCTCATCCTCCCTCTTGGGGGAATTTTTCTACTTTTACACACTTTTATCCCTATTTCTTTGTTCAGCAACTCTCACTTACCACTAAACACTCTCTTTATTCACCAAAAATCATCCAAATAATATACAGTATTCTGTATTTTTTATACTG
>JACXUE010000165.1 GCA_014764075.1 Sulfuricurvum sp. | reverse complement strand
AGATCGACTCATCTATGATCGGAGACTCAAAGCGGGGAGGGGGAGCAGCGTGTACGGTTTGGAATTTGCCGAATCGCTCCATATGAATTCTCGTTTTTTGCGCAATGCAGCGAGGTTGCGGGAACAATTGGCCAAAGAGTACGATCTCCTTGAGCTCTGGAACGAAAAAGAGCATGTCAAACGGTATCGCGAGGCGGTTGCTTGCGAGTGCATTATTTGCGGGGCATTGATCCGAAACGCTCAAAAAAATATCCATGCCAAAGAGCACCATCGTCTCATACCATTGTGTGAAACCCACTCTCGTCAAATAGCGCAAGGTAAAATCAAACTGCAAGGCCTTATAATGACGCCACAAGGTTTGCGTCTGGAATATGAGACGCAGTTAAAAGAGGATTAACTTTGAACATTATAGATTTATTTAAACACCTTTTGGAATCTCCGAGCGTTACCCCCGAAGATGGGGGAATATTTGATTTTTTAGAACACTATTTAGAAGGGTTTACGTTTATCCGTATCGATCGCGAAGGGGTGAAAAATCTCTTTGCGTACCGCCGTTTTAGCGAGGGGAAACATCTCTGTTTTGCGGGGCATGTCGATGTCGTCCCCGCAGGGGAGGGGTGGAACAGCGATCCGTTTGTGGCGACCGAAAAGGAGGGATATGTTTACGCCCGGGGCGCACAGGATATGAAAAGCGGCGTTGCGGCGTTTGTCCAGGCTCTCAAAGAGGTAGAGGGCTTTGGAGGGACTTTGTCTCTTTTACTCACTTCTGATGAAGAGGGACCTGCCAAGTTTGGGACGGTCGAGGTATTGGCGTATCTCAAAGAACATAATCTCCTCCCCGATGCGGTCGTCGTTGCCGAACCGACTTGCGAAGAGCGTTTTGGAGATGCCATCAAAGTGGGACGACGCGGTTCGATCAACGGAGTTATTGAAATCATTGGGAAACAAGGTCACGCCGCTTATCCTGAAAAAGCGATCAATCCTGTCCATCAAATCGCCCCTGTACTAGCCAACATAGCGGGGGCATTTTTGGATGAGGGGGATGAGTACTTCGCTCCGAGTCAGATTGTCATTACCGATATCCGCGCAGGGATGGAGACGACCAATGTCTCCCCCGGCAAGCTAAAAATGATGTTCAATGTCCGAAACTCCACCCGAACCGATCAAGAGAAGATCAGAGCTTTTATCGATGCACAGCTTTGCGGGATGGAGTATACCCTCACTCTGGATCAATCGGCCTATCCGTTTGTCACCGACGCCTCTACGCCGATCGTCAGAACGCTTCGAGAATCGATTGTCGAGGTATGCGGTATTACCCCTAAAAACTCAACGGCAGGGGGGACATCGGATGCCCGATTTGTAGCACGGTATGGGATCGATGTGATCGAGTTCGGCGTGATTAACGATACGATTCATGCTCCCAACGAGAGGACATCGATCGCGGAAGTGGAGAAGCTTTATAGTGTTTTTACAAAGTTGATCCATAATTTTCGGTAACATTTCGTTTTCCAAAAGGTGATAAATGAAAAAATTAGCGTTATTGGTACTGTTGACACTCAATCTGATCGGTTCCGAGATTGTATGGCAGGATAGTTTTGCCTCCGCGCAGGCAAAAGCCAAAAAAGAGTCTAAACCGATGTTGGTTATCATCACTACGGAGCAGTGCCGATGGTGCCGTAAACTGGAATCTACGACGTTGAGCGACGATGAGGTGATTGCAAAAATCAACAGCCGTTTTGTTCCGGTGCATGTGACGCGGGATAAAAGTGTTTATCCGAAAAATTTGACGGCTAAAATGGTTCCAATGAGTTATTTTCTTGATGCCAATGGAAAAGAGATCCATTCAATTCCGGGATATTGGCCGGTAGAGGATTATCAATCGATTTTGGATGATGCGTTACGCAAAGCAAAAAAATAAAGGAGGATCGAACAATGATTCAAAACGTACAAACCCCAAACGCTCCCGCTGCAATCGGCCCCTATTCTCAAGCCATGATTGCCAATGGTATGGTATTTACGTCCGGTCAAATCGCATTGACTCCGGCGGGTGAGATGGTCGATGGAGACGTGAGCGCACAATGCGTTCAGGTGCTCGCCAATCTCAAAGCGGTTTTGGACGCATCGGGCAGTTCATTGGATAAAGTGATTAAAACGACGATTTTTTTGACCGATATGGATGATTTCGCGGCGGTTAATGCCATTTATGCCGAGGCATTCGGCGATCACAAACCTGCTCGTTCTACCGTAGCCGTGAAAACGTTACCGAAAAATGCATTGGTTGAGATCGATGCGGTTGCATTGGTAAAATAGTTTGAAACAATCGCTCTGTCGGCGTATCGGTATTATTGTGAACGGTGGGCTTACGAGCGTTACCTGAACCGATCCTCA
>JACXUE010000164.1 GCA_014764075.1 Sulfuricurvum sp. | reverse complement strand
TTGGCACTGTCAAATGTGATCCCTCCGAGCATATTGAGGTTGATAGTGTCCCCTTGGCGTTGTACTTGTACTCCGCTCCCCGCAAGCTCTTTGTTTAGCTCTTCTTGCTGGCGATCCATATAATATCCGATCCCCCCGCCGGCTGCCGCTCCCAAAGCCCCTCCGATAAGGATCCTTTTGGCGCTGTGATCTCCCGTAGCCCCTCCGGCAACGGCACCGGCGAGACCGCCGATAAGCGCTCCGGCTTGGGTTTTGGAAAGACCTGTTTCGGTTCCGGCACACCCTGCTAGCAATAATCCGGCAACGAGAAGCGATAAAGTTGAATGTTTCATATCATAATCCTTGAAATGGTTTTTAGTGTTTTGAGCATAACGTTTAATCGTGAACGAATTGTTTACAAAGACGATTTAGAGTAACCCAAAAAGGTAAGTTTGCTCTACCCCTACGGTGCAGTTTGGGAGAATATCGGGTTTACGAATGGTGAGGCTGAGGTTTTGAATCAGCGGAAATGTTTGTTTAAGCGTTGTGCCTAAAGTATCGAGCGCGGTTTCGATGAGTTCGAATTGATGATGGTTCATGGTCGTTTCGATCAACTGAGCTACTTCGGCGTAGTTGATAAAGTTTCCCTCAGAGTAGGGGTAGTCGATCTTACAATCGATTTCTACCCGCTGAGGGGTTGTGCGCTCAAAACCCTGAATCCCTATGATGGTTTCAAAGATGAGATTCTCGATCAGGATTGTCATACGATTCGTTTCTCTTCCCCTTTGAATAGGCGGACGAAGTTCGGAATATGTTTGTAAAAAAGGATAAAGGCGATAAAGAGTACCGGAGCATGAGACATTTCGGGATACAACACAAACGAAGCGATCGCCAACCCCAAAAGTCCGAGCATCGATGAGAGTGACGAGATACGGATCGTTTTAGCGGCTGCTCCCCAGATGATGAGGGCGATAACAGCGGGGATCGGGAGCATCACCGCCATAACACCCATACCGGTGGCCACCCCCTTGCCCCCCTCAAACCACATGTAGGGGCTAAAACAATGACCCAAGACGGCGAGGACCGCAACCATCCATTGGACACTGTCGCTGAGTTCGAAATATTTGGCGGCGAGGACAACCGCAATACCTTTGAGGGCATCGAGTGCGAGGGTTGCGGCACCCAGTTTTTTGGCAAGTTTAGGGTCGCTCTCTTTGACAACACGCAGAACGTTGGTTGCACCGATACTTCCCGAACCGGAATCGGTGATATTGACTCCCGCGAATACCTTTGCAAGGATGAGCCCAAATGGGATACCTCCGAGGAGATAGGCGATCAGATAAAATTGGACGTTTTGGTTGAAAAGAAAATCCATTATGTGCCTTGAACGATTTTAAGATGTGTAATTATAGAACACAGATCGTTACAAGCAACTAAAAAGAGGCTTAATAAGAGAGATGCTTCAAGAAAGGGGGCAGCACTATTGGTTATAATAATCGTTTTATCGTAGTAAAAAGGAAACAAGTTTGACTACAGAAGAGTTGAAACGTAACATTATCGATCTTAAAAGCCGTCTTAGTGTCACGGTTGTAGCCCATTTCTACCAACGGGATGAAGTGTTTGAGATGGGAGATATCACGGGCGATTCGCTCGAACTTGCCAAACGTACGATGGCTGACGACAAAGAGTTTGTCGTATTTTGCGGTGTCGGATTTATGGGGCAGAGTGTCAAAATCCTTAGTCCGCACAAGCGGGTCGTGATGCCCAAAGTCGCCTGCTGTGCGATGGCAAAAATGATCGACGGTCTCTACTACGATCAATCGATCCGTAAACTCGAAGATGCGGGGATCGCTCACGAAGATATTCTCCCGATCACGTATATCAACTCAGATGCGGCGGTCAAAGCGCGCGTGGGGAAAATGGGGGGGATGGTCTGCACCAGCTCCAATGCCAAAACGATCATCACCAATGCGCTTGCCGAGGGAAAAAAGATCCTTTTTGTCCCTGATCGCTGTTTGGGACAAAATATCGCAAACATGATGGGGCTCAAATCGTGTGTTATCGGTGATGGAACCGATCCCAAAGACTCAGACATTATCTGCTACGACGGATTTTGCTCTGTCCATCAGCTTTTTAGCGTCGATGACATCGAGTTTTACCGCGCCAAATATCCGGGAATTTTGATCGCCGTCCACCCCGAGTGCGACCCCGCTATTTGTGAACGTGCCGATTTCGTCGGTTCGACGTCGCAACTCATCAAATACATCATGGAACTCCCTGCGGATCAAAAGGTGGCGGTAGGAACAGAGTTTAATATGGTCAACCGCCTCCGCCCTTCCAACACCTATATCCTCTCCTCTACCAAACCCGAATGTCCGACGATGAATGAAACGACGCTGGAAGATTTGTACAATACTCTCAAAGCGATTGAAGACGGTGAACC
>JACXUE010000163.1 GCA_014764075.1 Sulfuricurvum sp. | reverse complement strand
TGAACCCTGTTTTTGCTGGAACGCTAAAATAACGGTAAGAATAAATATAACAAAACCTATTAATAATGCTCCGTAATGCCAAATAGTAAAATAGGTATTCATCGACACTCTGCCTTTAAGGTGATATTGTAATCTTTACTATATCGAAAAGGTTCAACAAATAATTTAAAAGGTTTTGACTTTCCTGGATTAATCGTTTCATGGAGAACCATCGAGCTTTTTTTGAATGGGATATAAGGATATATGGGATCGATGTATTTGTTATGGGTTACTTTATAAACACCCGCATGAAGGGTGCATTCACTGAAAACCCGTTTCGAAGTATTGTTAATATCCCCCTTGATGAGCAGAGCTTCAGTGAATTGGAGAGCTTTGGTTTCACGTATGATTAGGTGGTGCTTAAATAGGTATTGATGAAGGATGATATATCCTGCCACTGGACCCGCAATCAACACTCCAAAGGCTAAAAAAACCAAAAAGATGGCTAAAGCTAATTTACGACGAAAGATAATCGCAATCACCAACAAAAGGATAAAGAGGATGAAAATTCCTCCGAAGAGGAGATAGTCATAAATAAGTAAATGGTGAATGAAATCGGTTATTTTTGCTTTCATTTGTCCCGTGAATTTTTCTCCGCGATCCCGCTCATTCCAAAGCGTCGGGCAAGCTCTTGTTTGATCCGATCGGGAGAGATATTTTTGTGCCCCAGCGCTACCAAGACGTGGTAGACTAAATCGGCACATTCGTAAATAATTTCATCTTCGTTGCCGTCTTTGATCGCAAAAGAGAACTCTCCCGCCTCTTCAACCACTTTTTTCAGAATTGCGTTGTCCCCTTTTGAGAAGAGTTTTGCTGTCCAAGAGGTTTCGGGATCACCGTTCTTACGGTTTAGGATCGTGTGGTAAAGCTCATCGATAATCCCATATGCGGCTACAGTATCGATTTGCGGTTCACTAATGCTCTCACCCGTTTCAATGTCGGTAAAAAAACACGATTTGCGTCCGGTATGACAAGCAACACCTTCTTGGCGAACGATCAGGAGGAGGGTGTCGTTATCGCAATCGAGTAAAAAACGCTCAATGTGTTGGAGATGACCGCTGCTCTCCCCTTTTTTCCAAAGACGCCGTTTGGAGCGGGAATAGTAGTGGGCGATTTTTGTCGATAGAGAGAGCTCCAGCGCTTCGCGGTTCATGTATGCCATCATCAGCACTTCGAGGGTGGTTGAGTCTTGGACGATGACGGGAAGGAGTTCGGATTTGTTCCAGTCGATAGTATCTAAATTCATCAGTGAACCTTGTGAGTATTTATCTTCATATCACGGATGGTACCAAGATAAACACTCCCCAAAAGGAGTGAAAATTTATTCCTTCGAAGAGATTTTTTGGGTATGTTCGGTCTTCATATCAACCCAGATATTTGGGGTAGAGCCGCCCGGTGTGAGGAAAATTTTAGCATCTTTATTCTCTTTAAGCGCTTCGTTGAATTTACCTTGCATTTTAATCTGTTCGAGCTTGAGCAATCCCGGTGTCAGAGAGTTGGCGATGAGCTGATTCGCTTTAGCTTGCGCTTGTGCTTCGATGGTGAGCGCATTCGCTACCCCTTGGGCTTCGGTCTCTTTTTTGATGGCATCTTGTTTGGCACGCTCTACCTCTTGTTGTGCCCGCTCAACCTCTTGTTTGGCGACTTGTACCCGCTCGATTTGTTCTTTTACCTTTGCAGGGAGGATAATCTCACGCAGTTGGATTGATTCGAGTTCGGCCGGAGAGTTCTTTTGTCCTTGAACCGATTTGCGAATCCCCGCTTCGATTTGAGTCGCGATGGTATTGCGCATGATCGGGAGTACTTCCGCTTCGTATTGTCCTACGACGTTACGGACGATATCACGGGCGACCGGATCGATGATTTTATCTTCCCAGCTAAAGCCCCAGTTTGAGATCGTTTGTGCGGCAAGTTGGGCGTTTAGACGGTATTGTACCGTTAGGTCGATAGCGACCGGAAGCCCCCGCTTATCCAAAACCGTGATCGATGGTTTAAGTAAAATTCCTTCACCTGTAGCAGCACCGCGATCTGTTGAATCGGTATAGTTGATAATTCGTACTTTGGTATCGACGATGTATACTTTTTGGATTATAGGGATTAGAAAGTGCAACCCAGGAAGGAGGGATTGATCGGAGTATTTACCGTTGGTCGAGAGGATGCCGCGCTCACCTTCGTTGATAATCACGAATGGTTTGGCTAAAACAAGAAGTAAAAGAATCCCGCCGACAACCCAAAATATCCCTGCCTTGCGTCCGTTCAAGTTCAAATCGATCTTGGGGGGTTTCGGGGCGCTGAATCCGCCTCCGCTTTTTTGCTCTTCTTTTTTCTTTTTGTTGAAATAGTCGTTCATATCACTGGCCATTGAGACTCCTCTTTATTGTCTGTTAACTT
>JACXUE010000162.1 GCA_014764075.1 Sulfuricurvum sp. | reverse complement strand
CTACTATATCCCCATTCGTTATCATACCATGCCAAAACTTTCACCGTTTTACCATCAACGATACTGGTCATATCCGGCACATAGGTAGAGCTATAGGTAGAACCTATAAAATCGCACGATACCCGTTTATCATTATCTACCTCGAGAATACCTTTCAATGATCCCTCAGCGGCAGCGGCGAATGCGGCATTGATAGCCTCTTTTGTCACTTCCGTTTTGAGATTCACCGTCAAATCGACGACCGAAACGTCTGGAGTCGGTACACGAATCGCATATCCGTTCAGTTTACCGAGTAAGTGCGGCATTACTTTACCGATCGCTTTGGCCGCACCTGTTGTCGTAGGAATCATGTTCAAAGCGGCTGCGCGGGCGCGACGGGGATCTTTAGAGTGTTTGACGTCCAAAATATTTTGGTCATTTGTGTAAGAGTGAATTGTTGTCATCAAGCCGTTTTCAATCCCAAACGCATCATCTAATACTTTACAAATCGGTCCTAGCCCGTTAGTCGTACAGCTGGCATTGGAGATAATCGCCTCGCCTTGATATTTGTCCGAGTTTACACCGATAACATAGGTTGGAGAGTCATCTTTTGCCGGAGCCGACATAACAACTTTGCGCACTCCGTTTTTAAGATGTTTCGCACAACTCTCTTGATCCAAGAATTTCCCAGTACACTCGATAACGACCTCAGCACCGCAGCTTCCAAAATCGATATTTTCAATATTACGATCGCTAAACATCCGAACATTTTTACCGCCGATTTGTATCGTATCGGCATCAATCACTTTTGCATCAATTCCACGATGCACACTGTCAAATTTGAGCAGATATTCAAGCATCTCGGGCTTTGCCGTCGTATTCAATGCAACCAATTCAATATCATCGCGCTCCGCTATGATTTTAGCTACGATAATTCCGATCCGACCGGTTCCATTGATCGCCACTTTGAGTGCCATGAAAACTCCTGAAAAATAAGATTATAGACGTGTGATGATTCTAACAAAAAAACTCTAACAAAACGGTTAGGAAGCAAGAAACTATTATTGATTCCGATATAAAAGGGCATTGATTCGCTCATAGAGATCGAGAATTTCACTTTTCTTCTCAAAAAAACTGTTTTTGTTGGCAATCAGGTGGGTCGTCGATTCCATAATCGTCTCCACCGCTTCCAAACCGTTTTGTTTCATCGTACTGCCTGTTTCAACGACGTCGACGATCATATCGGCAAGCCCTACGAGGGGTGCAAGTTCAATCGAGCCGTAGAGCTTAATGATATCGGCAGCAACTGCCCGTTCGGCAAAATAGCGCTTGGTGATATTAACCATTTTGGTCGCGACTTTGATCTCGCTTTTGGTGAAATCGGGCTTTTCTCCCATGCGCATTCCAATCGCAACCCGACATTTACCTTTTTGAAGATCCAACAAGCGGATTACATCCAACCCCTGCTCTTCGAGCGTATCAAGTCCAACAACTCCGATGTCCGCCGCTTGGTGATAGACATAGGTGGCAACGTCTTGATTGCGAACCAACAAAAATTTGAAATTTTCGGTCTCTAAAATCAATTTCCGATCATCGAATTTGAAACTCTTTCCGAAAATCTGCTCGAATATTTCGAGTGTATCTTCGGCGATCCGCCCTTTGGGGAGTGCAACACTTAGCATTAACTACCTTTTTCCAATAACTTTTTCATCCCTTTAAAGATCAAATCGTGATCAACAACCGCATCGCTCACAAAACGTTCAAGTGTTCTAGCGTCGCCTCCGGTCAAATACAAAGGTTTTCCAAGCCTCTCGATTTTTTCGATCAAAGGGGCCAAAAAACCGACCGTAATGGCATCGGGAGTATTTTTCGCCATTTTAGCCAAATCTACCTCAAAGTTAAATGACATCGCTAGTGCTGGCGATAATCGAGCATACGTATTTTGAGCACTTTGTAATCCCAAAGAGATGAACCCCCCCTTATAGGATCCATTATCCATGACATCTACCGTTATGGCGCTCCCCGCATCGACAATCACCCCCTCCTCGACCGCTTCGCACACCATGATCCGATCGATCCCCATGGTCGAATAGTATTTACCCCAGTCGATCCGTTCTCGCAAATCATGCCAATTGGGATATTGACTGATACGATCGTCAAAAGAGGCGTTGACGCTGACGTAATAGACATCATCTCGCAATGTCGCAGGATCAAAATCGTCCACACGAAATTTACTCCGTTGCCCTTCAATAAACAAATCAACCGATGTATTGCCAATGTCGCATAATATCATGATGCCATTATAACTTAAGTACTCCGTTGACGCGTGCGATGATGTTACACACTTTACGTTCATAGCCCGTAAAGTGGCAGGGACAGCCTTGCCGATGCTAACACATATCGGCTCGGTTCCAAAGCTAAAAAAGCCAAGCAGTTGGCTTTTTTAACGCTTTTC
>JACXUE010000161.1 GCA_014764075.1 Sulfuricurvum sp. | reverse complement strand
GTTCCAAAGCTAAAAAAGCCAAGCAGTTGGCTTTTTTAACGCTTTTCACCCATACAACCCCCTAAAGCTTGCCATATCTTTCGGATATGGCAGAAACTACCCATATTGTTCTTTATTTCATCAAGTGCATAAGGTCAGTTACTTATTGTAATTTCTGTGCCACTAGATCATTGACCATTTGAGGATTCGCTTTTCCTCCTGTCGCTTTGAGTACCTGCCCGACGAAAAAGCCGAACAGTTTGGTATTCCCAGCTTTGTATTTTTCGACATTATCGGGATTTTTCGCCATCACGTCATCGATAATGGGCAAAATCACCGATGAGTCGCTGATCTGAACCAGTCCCTGTGTTTCGACGATTACAGCCGGATTCTCTCCGCTTTGCACCATCTCTTCAAACACCTGTTTGGCGATTTTGTTGGAGATGATCTCCTCATCGATCATTTTGACCAACTCGGCGATCTGTTCAGGGGTGAATTTCAGCTCGCTGACCTCTTTTTCTTTGAGTTCTCGTGCCACTTCGTTAGCGACAATATTGGCTATTGCAATCGGGCTGTTATGGACGGCAAGAGCCGCTTCAAAAAATAATGAGAGTTTTTCAACGCGTGCAAGGGTATTAGAGACTTCGCCGTTTAGCTTCAGCTGATTGGTGTATTTGTCAAATCGTGCCTGCTCAACTTCGTTCATCGGAGCCACTTCACCGTCAATCTGCACTTTTTTCTCTGCCGCTTTACGCTCCGGTTTGGCTACTACATCGCCCTCTTTGGCTTTTTTGTTCCACGAATCTTTCAGTCCGACAATTTTGTTGAATACCGGCGCTTCATCGGTATAGTCCACCGGATCGGAATAAAAGTACCCGTGACGCTCGAACTGAAAGCGGACATCAGGTTTTTCGGTGATGAGAGCCGGTTCGACCAAAGCGTTTTTGATGATCTTGAGCGAATCGGGGTTGAGATCTTCAACTCCTTCGGGTGCTTCGCAGGTGTAGAGACGGTCATAGAGTCGCACCTCGACCGTTTTAGCGGTAGCCGCTTCAACCCATTGGATCGCACTTTTCACCTTGATACCGCTCGTATCGGAACCGCTTTTGGAGGTAGGATGGTACGTTGCGATAATCTCCGTGATGTTTCCAAAGCCGTCTTTGATCACCTCTTTGCAAGAGATGATGTAGGCGTGTTTGAGACGGACACTTTGCTCCGGTGTGAGACGGTAAAAGCCCGCAGGGGGATTCTCGCTGAAATCGTCACGTTCGATGTAGATTTCACGAGAGAACGGCAGTTTACGCGATCCCTCTTTCGGCACATCCTCAGGGTAATACGATGCGTCTAATTCTTCTGAGCCTTCGTAATTTTCGATTGTCACTTTGAGCGGGTCGAGGACACACATTACGCGGGGCACTTTGGTATTGAGATCATCTCGGATGCAGAACTCCAGCTGTGCGACATCGACCATCGAGTTGGCTTTGGCGATACCGATCTGATGGCAGAAGTTCAAGATCGACTCAGGGGTGTACCCGCGTCGGCGAAGTCCTGCGATGGTCGGCATACGAGGATCATCCCAGCCGCTGACGTATTTCTCGTTAACCAGTTCGAGGAGCTTTCGTTTGCTCATGACGGTGTAGTTGATCCCCAGCCGTGCAAACTCGTACTGATACGGGCGCGGGGGTTTGAGTCCTAGCGTATCGAGCACCCAGTCGTAAATGTCGCGGTTGTTTTCAAACTCCAGCGTACAGATCGAGTGGGTCACCCCCTCGATATAGTCTGAGAGACAGTGTCCGTAATCGTACATCGGATAGATATGCCACGCATCGCCCGTGCGGTAGTGGTGGGCGTGCCGGATGCGGTAGAGGAGCGGATCGCGCATCTTCATATTCGCCGCGCCCATGTCGATCTTGGCACGAAGGACGTGTTCGCCGTCTTTGAATTCTCCCTCTTTCATCCGCTCCAGCAAATTAAGGTTCTCTTCGACGCTCCGATCGGCATAGACGCTACGGCGACCCGGTTGGGTGACCGTCCCGCGATACTCGCGAATCTCCTCTTCAGTGAGGCTATCGACGTAGGCCTTGCCCATTTTGATGAGCTCTTTGGCGTATTCGTAGAGTTTGGGAAAGTAATCGGAGGTGTAGCGGACATCTCCGTCCCAGTGAAATCCGAGCCATTCGACGGCGTCTTTGAGCGCCTCTACGTAGCGGGTATCTTCCGTCGTCGGGTTGGTATCGTCCATCCGAAGGTTACAGCGACCATTGTAGTCCTGTGCTATTCCGAAGTTGATTGCGATCGATTTGGCATGTCCGATGTGGGGGAAGCCGTTGGGTTCAGGAGGGAAGCGGGTTACAACTTCACTGTATTTGCCCGCGTGCAAATCCTCTTCGACGATGGTGCGTAAAAAATCTTTGTTTTCACTCATAAATATACCTTCTTAATCGTAATGCTGCACTATACAAGCCGTATTTTATCGAAT
>JACXUE010000160.1 GCA_014764075.1 Sulfuricurvum sp. | reverse complement strand
GCTTCGGAGCTTCCCAGAGACTGCGCCGCAGGGCGGAGCGATTTTAGGAGTTCTAGTGTAATGGGCTTGTTCAGTGCCGTAGAGACTTCGAGTAGTTTGAGCATAGCTCTGGCATCGCCGCCTGAGCTGGCAATCAGATATTCCCGTGCTTCAGCATCCATTTCAACGGAAGCACGAACCAACAAATCCTCTAACGCATCAAAACCAATGGAGTGAAGTTCAAACAGCAGTGAACGTGAACGCATCGCCGCAGTCAAGCTAAAATAGGGATTTTCGGTCGATGCACCGATCACTAACACACTGTTTTTTTCCATAACGGGGAGTAACACCTCTTGCTGGTTCTTAGCTAGACGGTGCACCTCATCGATAAAGATTAGCGGTTTGACGAGAGACCCCTCATATTGGTCGAAAATTTTGCGAAGTTGCTCGATTTTGAGTGAGGTGGCATTAAACTCATAGAACGGCAGATCCATAACCTCGGCAATGATCCGCGCCAACGTCGTCTTGCCGCAACCAGGAGGACCATAAAAAAACGAGTGGGTGAGATTGCCGCTCTCACATAAACAACGGAGCGGAGAATCGGGAGAACACAGATGACTCTGACCTACGACGTCGTCAAATCTCTTCGGACGCAAAAGATAGGTATAATCAGCCATAAAGAGAAGTTAGCCGGCGATAACTTTGATAACCACTTCCCGTGCTTGACGAGGACCGTCGAATTCACCGAAAAAAACCCCTTGCCATTTTCCAAACATCGGACGCCCCTCATGTACCGGAATACTTACCGATGCCCCCATACGTGAAGATTTGAGATGTGCCGCAGCGTTGCTCCCTACATGCGAGTACTTTCCGTCGCTCGGAATCACGGTTGAAAGGGCAGAGAGCAAATCCCGACGGAGATTTTGGTCAGCGTTTTCAAACAAAAAGACGCTGGCGGTTGTGTGCGGTGTAAAAACGACACAAACCCCCTCTTTGACGCCGGAGGTAATTACAGCCTCTTTTACTTGATCGCTAATATCCATCAACTGCGTTGTGTGGCTGGTTGGAAATTTCAATGTTTTCATTTTTTAGGCTCCCCTTGCAAATTTTTTTCAGGTTTATATTTGTTTGTACCAAACGGTTCATTGGACGATTTGGATTTTGCTCTCTCTTTGGTATGGCTCTTAGGTTTGTGTTCCATTTTCCCATCTCCTCTCGGAGGATGAAGCTGGGATTTTTGTTTCTGTTTTTCCGCTTTTTCGAAGGCATCCAAAAACTCTCTAAGAGATGCGTATTCGCTCCGCTCCAAAAAGCGAACTTTTCCGGTCGGGAGATTATTCAAATCGATCCCCCCGAAACTGAGCCGTTTAAGATCCACCACTTCGGCACCGAAATGAGCAAAAAATCGGCGAAGCTCTCGGTTCTGCCCCTCTCCGATCGCTACTTTGAGAATTGAGAAATCGCCCTGATTCTTTTGAATCCGATAAGCATAAAATGGGGCGAAGCTCATCGATTCGATCTTACTTTTTTCATGCGCCCCAGCACTGGCGTCTTCCACCGTGATCCCCTCATCCATCGCTTTCATCATCGCCTCAGAGACGGAACCTTTGATCTTTACCTTATAGACCCGCTCCATTTTAGAGGTCATCAATGCCGTCGCCACCCGAGATGCATCCGTCAAAAGCAATAATCCTTCCGATGCAAAATCCAGCCGTCCCACAGGGATATAGTGACGGTACTGTTTTGCGAGCGAATCGTAAATCGTGCGCCGCCCCTGCGGATCTTTTTTGGTCACCAATTCACCGCGCGGTTTGTTATAAACGATCACCGTAAACTGATCGGTCGGAGTAATTTTGTTTCCGCTGATCATCACCGAATCGTGTTTTTCATCCACCTGAGTCGCCGGATTGGTTTCGATCTCTCCGTTGATACGGACATATCCGTCTTGGATCGCTTTGTCGGCCTCACGGCGTGAATAGGTCGAATAGTGGGCAATAAATTTGTTGAGGCGCATCATGAGATACCTGCTTCCACAAGAGTATGAAGATGCAATGCACCTTGGATACGGCGATCTTTATCGGTCACCACCAGCAACTGTATTTTTTTTGACTCGATCAATACTAACGCCTCACTCGCCAACATCATCGGATCATCAATAATGAGAGGATTTTTTGTCGCGTACTTAGAGGATGGAGCATCGAGCGAAAACGACTCATTCATAAGTGCACGACGAATATCACCATCGCTAAGTAGCCCCGAGAGTCTTTGTTGTGAATCGGTGAGCATCACTGTCCCCAAACGCCCTTCGCTCAGTTTTAAAATTGCCTCTTTGAGGGGGGTATTTTCATCCACGATCGGCAGATCGGTTCTACGCATCAAATCGGAGACTTTGACAAAGAGCCGTTTGCCCAAAGCGCCTCCAGGGTGAAACGAGGCAAAATCCTCTTTTTGAAAATTCCGAGCCTTCATGAGACACACCGCCAA
>JACXUE010000159.1 GCA_014764075.1 Sulfuricurvum sp. | reverse complement strand
TTACTCGATTTCAGCGTCAATGACGTCGTCATCTTTTTTCGCGTTTGACGATGCAGCTTGTCCGCCCTCTTGTTGTTTGTACATTTGCTCTGCCATTTTATGGCTCGCGTCTGCCAATTTTTTGGTAGCCGCTTCAATCTCTTCTTTGGTAGCGTCTTGATTTTTCAACACCGCTTTGAGCTCTTCGAGAGCGGTTTCGATCGCTGCTTTTTCGCTTGCATCGATTTTGTCTTCCATCTCTTTGAGAGATTTTTCGGTTTGGCTTGCCAACGCATCGGCTTGGTTGCGAAGATCCACTATCTCTTTGCGTTTTGCATCTTCGGCTTTATGGTTTTCCGCGTCTTGGATCATTTTGTTGATCTCTTCTTCGCTCAATCCAGAACTTCCGGTGATCTTGATCTCTTGGACTTTTCCGGTTCCCTTGTCCATCGCAGAGACGGTGAGGATACCATTGGCGTCGATGTCGAAGGTTACCTCAATTTGAGGTACACCGCGCGGTGCCGCAGGAATACCGTTGAGTTCAAACAATCCAAGAGATTTGTTATCACGGGCAAACTCGCGCTCACCCTGAACAACCGAGATAGAAACCGCTGGTTGGTTATCTTCCGCAGTCGAGAACACTTGCGATTTTTTAACTGGGATAGTGGTCCCTTTTTCGATGATTTTTGTCGCGATTCCCCCTAGGGTTTCGATCCCGAGTGAAAGAGGAGTAACGTCAAGAAGAAGAACGTCTTTAACGTCTCCGCGAAGAACCCCACCTTGAATCGCGGCACCGGCTGCGACAACCTCGTCCGGATTTACCCCTTTATTGAGTGTTTTACCGCCGAACTCGTTGGAAACCATTTTTTGTGCCAATGGTACACGCGTTGATCCACCGACCATAATGATCTCGTTGATCTCGTTTTTGCTAAGCCCTGCATCTTTCATCGCCGTTTTGATGTGACTGATCGTCTCTTTAATCAAGTCCTCGATCATCCCTTCAAATTTTGCACGTGTCAATTTAATAACAAGGTGTTTAGGACCTGTTGCATCGGCCGTGATGAAGGGGAGATTGATCTCAGTCTCTTCCGCCGAAGAGAGCTCTTTTTTGGCGTTTTCAGCGGCATCTTTGAGACGTTGAAGCGCCATTTTGTCCGCTTTAAGATCGATACCGTGGTCGGATTTGAACTCGCTTGCGAGGAAATCGACGATTTTATTATCGAAATCATCCCCACCGAGGAATGCATTCCCGTCGGTTGAGAGAACCTCGAACGTCCCCTCAGAGATTTCCAAAACCGTTACGTCGAACGTTCCGCCCCCTAGATCGTAAACAAGAACTTTCTCATCCCCTTTGGACTCCAAACCGTACGCCAGCGCAGAAGCAGTAGGCTCGTTAATGATACGAAGAACGTTCAATCCCGCGATAGCTCCTGCCTCTTTGGTCGCTTTACGTTGCGCGTCATTGAAGTACGCCGGAACGGTGATAACAGCATCGGTCACCGTTTGGCCCAAATAAGATTCGGCATCCGCTTTCAATTTAGAGAGGATTTTAGCCGAGATCTCTTGAGGAGTATACACTTTACCCGCAACGTCAACCGCAGCCATACCGTTTTTATCTACAATTTTATAGGTAACTTTGTCGTGCGCCTCTTTTGCTTTCTCTTCGTTCATCATGAGACCCATGATACGTTTGACCGAATAGATCGTTTTGTCTGGGTTGGTGATCGCTTGCCGTTTTGCCGGATCACCTACGAGAATTTCACCTTTGTCGGTAAACGCTACAACCGAAGGGGTAGTGTTTTTACCCTCTTTGTTCGGGATAACTTTCGCTTCACCGCCCTCATAGACAGCAACACATGAGTTTGTTGTTCCTAAATCGATACCAATAACTTTTGACATTGTACTTCCTTTAATTTAAATTCGTTTATTGTGACACCGATGCCGAAAGCATCAGTATGCTTCAGTGGCTTAGCGCCTAGCGTAGACTATCGAGGCTTTGCTCCGATAGTCGTTCACATCAATTGGCAATCACGACCATCGCATCACGCAATGTTCGCTCTTTATAACGATACCCTTTTTGGAAGGTATTGACGATCGCTCCGCTTTCGTGATCCGCAGAGTCCACACGCTGTACGGCGTTATGGATATTCGGATCAAACGGCTCGGATTCATCCACCGGAGTGACACCGTGTTTCTCAAGAACTCCGAGGAGTTGTTTCATCGTGAGTTCAACACCCTCTTTGAGTTTCTCCAACAAAACTGCAGGTTCCGCTTCGATCTCCGCCGCACCAATCGCCATTCCCAGCGAATCAACGACAGGGATCAAATCTTTGGCAAATTTTTCGTTCGCATATTCGAGCGCTTGATATTTCTCACGCTCTAACCGTTTTTTGATATTGTCAAAATCAGCGTGTACACGGGCGTATTTGTCCTTGAACGAGGCCAATTCAGCTTGGATAGTTTCTAATTCATTTAACTCTTGAGCGACGCTCTCTTCCACC
>JACXUE010000020.1 GCA_014764075.1 Sulfuricurvum sp. | reverse complement strand
TATGTAAACTTGGTTCTATTCTTATATTAAATACACCTTTATAAACTTTTTGTGGTTCACGATTTAGTTGTTTACAAGTTTCTATATATTCATCAACTGCATTTTTAAAATTGTTTTCTAGCTCATCAACTGTAGTCGCTTCAAATGTTACCAAATCATCAATCATCTCAATTTTCCCAAAAAAACATCTATCTTCATGAGAATACTCTACACTTCCGATATAGTCATTGTATTCTATAACACTACTCATCGCATAGCTCCTTTATTTTTGTTTGAATTTGTTTTACTATGTAGATTTTTAATATATTGCTTGGATGGGGTTTGTGAAGATTGATTAAGACATCTCTCTTTTGATGATAAAACTTCACAGCTGAACCATCCCCTTCAAGCTTTATAAATCCGCAAGCGACCAACAATGTCTCCAACTCATCAAAAGTTAAATCTTTTTTGACTGTACTTGCTAAAAATCTTTTTAACAATTTATCTTTCTTGCTCATATGTAAATGGTATCATAATTCAGTTGCAAAAGTCAAAAATGAATTTTTTAAAGGTAGTTTTAGCACTATTGTTACACCCCATTCCTAGTAGTATCAAATAAAAGCCAAGAATGTGTTTAGCCCCATACAGCCCGAAAAATTGGAGAGAAAATTAAACAAAGAGTAATTTGGTTATACTTGCTTATTGATAACTCTCTCTAATTGGATGTAAACATGAAACGAAAAATCGGAAAATTTAAGAGCTCTATAGCGGCTCTCGAACTTCAAGATCGGGTATTGCGTGAAAATACCTTGATTCTAGCAGAACCAGGTTCAGGGAAAACCCATCTGGCAAATAAAATTCGTGCGTTTGTTATCGACAGCGGTATCCCTACTCTCTATCTTGATTTCTCCAATCCGACACCCGATCAGGTTGAGGAGAAATTCAAAGTCAGCCGTGATTTTCACTATATGTGTTTTGATGAGAGCGAAGCATTTTATGATGCTTTGGACAAAGCGATAGCTGAGCGTCAGAATATTTATATGGCGGTCAGCCCTTCGTTTTTCGCCAGCAAAAGGGATATCAAAAGCAAACTCTCTCAAATGATGCAAAAACAGGAGTTGTTGGATAACTACTACTACATCATGCAAGAGATTGCGAGCTTGGAGGGGTTTTATACCAAATTCGAAGACTTTATATTTTATATCTTCGATCTTGTCAATCTCAAAAAATTCGGTCTCACCTTTTTGGCACAGCCGCATGAAATGTTTGAAAACCCGCGTATCAAACTACTCTTCTCGTTTCTCTTCGTTGGACGCTGTTCAAACGCCTATTATTACAATACGACCGTCCTTCGATCAATGGAGCCCAATACGTTCTTGTATCAACACCGTGTCGATAATCGCTCACTCCTTTTTAACAATATCCAAAGCGATATTGTTTTTATCGACGAATAATTTTTCACCAACTCTTTCGTTTCGGAGTTTCCGAAACGTTTGAACATCCCCTCTAAACCCGCTATAATTCCAATTATTTTTAGATTTGATCAGGAGCGTACCGCATGGGAAGAGCGTTTGAATACCGTAAAGCCGCTAAAATGAAGCGCTGGGGTAATATGTCGAGAATATTTCCGAAATTGGGCAAAATCATTACGATGGCGGCCAAAGAGGGGGGTCCTGATCCCGACATGAATCCTAAACTTCGTACGGCTATTTTGACGGCGAAAGCGCAAAATATGCCCAAAGATAACATTGATGCGGCAATCAAACGGGCAACTGGAAAAGATGCGATCGCCCTTTCGGAAGTCAACATCGAGGGGAAAGCACCGCATGGCGCACTGATCTTCGTCGAATGTGCGACGGATAACAATACCCGTACTGTTGCCAATATCCGTAGTTATTTTGGAAAAGCTAAAGGGGAGATGCTCAACAACGGTTCACTCGAATTTATGTTTAGCCGCAAAGCGGTGTTCAGTTTCGCCAAACCGCAAATGGATTTAGAAGAGTTGGAATTCGCCCTTATCGACGCAGGGATCGAAACGATCGAAGAAGAAGATGGTGAGGTAACGATATACGGTGATTACACCGCGTTTGGGACCCTTTCGGCTGCTCTCGAAGAGATGGGAATTGTCCCGACAAAAGCGGCGTTGGAGCGTATCCCCAACACGACGGTAGAATTTACCGACGAGCAGATGGTCGATATCGAAAAATTGATTGATCGTATCGAAGAGGATGATGATGTTCAGGCGGTTTATACCAATATCGGCTAATGATTACTCAGAATCGTTCATTCTAGGATCGTCAATGGGTTCTCCGTTCACGGTTCGGCGGGGTTCATCGCGAACGGGACTCTCTTCATCCTCTTTGGTGTAATGTATTTTCGCATCAAGCAAGAGTGTTTTGGCAAAATGAGCCTTTGTGCCGGATGGAAAATGGGGATCTTTGAGTAAAACCGATATTTTTCTACTCCCATTGTGTTGAATCAACTTTTTGAGAGTTCCCTCTCCCATCGCATAGGCGAAATCGACCAAGTACCAACTTCCAAATTTCCGTCTGAGATATTGTATATACCGTATCGCCGCATCGGTAGAACGGTCGGGATCAAGTCGTTCATCATTCCCTTTTTTGACACTTAACCCGAAGTTTTTAGCAGTTCGTTTTTCAAATTGCCATAAGCCTGCTGCTGTACCGTAACCTCGGATAGAGGGGTTGAATTTAGATTCGGCGTAGGGGATAAGAGCAAAAAAAGGTGGGATCCCTTCTACTGTGAATTTGGCTTTTATTTTTTCAAATTCGGTTGTCGTTTGAGTGTAACGATGGTAGAGTGGCTTGATGGTTCCACGATAACGGTCGAGTGTTTTATCGAGAATTTGGGTGTCATCCAATGTCTCAGTACTCTCTAAAGATTTTAACGAAAGGTTGAGTGCTTCAACCTGACTGTGGGCATGGAGTACCAAAGAGCTCATTACGATAAGGAGTGACAAAAAGAGCTTAATCATTATTTTCCTTTAGGATAACTCTCTTATCGTAGCGGATTAGCGTTAATGGGTCAATAATCTTTTTTTAAAATTGCTCCCACGGTTTATTCCATATTGCGAGTTGTGTCTGACACTCTGCACTGACAAACCGTTCTCCCTCATCGGGAGGCGAAACAAATTCAAAAACGTCACCCCCCTCGATGTCGAGTATCCGATACTCCCCCTCTTTTAAATTCCCCAGCGTAAGACTTCCAAGCGATACCCGATGTAGCGCAGTGACGTGGTTTCCCACCGCTGCGAACATCCGCCGCACTTGATGGTAGCGCCCCTCGATGATCTCCAGTGTCACGCGCGTCTCATCGATTGTGGTTAGTTTGGCGGGGAGGCAGGGGCTTTTTTCGCCGTTGAGTATCAGTGTCCCCGAAGCGAAAATCTCAGCTTCACTCCCGTTTAACGCTCTATCCAATATCGCTTCATAGATTTTAGCAACATGATGGCGCGGGGAGGTGAGGCGGTGGAGAAGCGCTCCATCATCAGTAAGCAAAAGCAATCCGCTGGTCTCTTTGTCCAGCCGTCCGACGGTGGAGATTTTTGGATCGCGTCTGCGCCATCGCTCAGGGAGGAGATCATATACGAGGCGACCCTCTCCGTTGTCATGAGAGCATACATACCCTAGCGGTTTATGCATCAAAATCACCATTCCTTGAGGGGGATCGAGGGGTTCGTTATCAAAACGAATCTCATCATGAGCAACTTTTGTATCGCTTTTGAGATAGAGGTTGTCGGTGTGGGTAATAATACCGCTTCGTAGGAGGGATGCAACCTCTTTTCGGCTACAGTATCCCAATGAGCTGAGAAGTTTATCGAGACGGATTTTAGAGCGCTTCAATCTTCGCCCCGTATTCGCGCTCGATACGCGCTATCTCATCGCTCGCGATTTCGAGTTTCTCAAATAGCTCTTCAATTTTTTTCTCATCCTCACCGACGCTTTTGGAGAGTTCGAGGAGTTTGAAAGTCTCACCTTGGTTGGAATAGGTTGTTAGAAGCTCATGAGAGATTTTGAGTTTCTCTTCGAGTTCCATAATCGTGTTTTCACATCGTTCGACCTCTTTTTTCAGTGGGCTGAGGAGTTTGGAGCGCTCTTGTACGAGTGTGGCACGGAGCTGTTTGTTCTCTTTTTTATTACTGTTCTGGGTCGCTTTGATCGGTTTTGGCTCATTGAGGATCTCTTCATCCCAGCCGATTTTTTCCAAAAACTCATCATACGTTCCCTCAAAAAATTCCGCGTTCCCTTCACGGAAGATGACGAGTGCATCGGCGAGGGAGCGAAGTATCATCTCCGAGTGGGTAACGAAGACGACGGAACCCTCAAAAGATTTGATCGCATTGGTGAGGGCATCGATGGAGTACATGTCGAGGTGGTTGGTCGGCTCATCCAAAAAGAGGAGATTGGCGGGGGTGGCGATGATTTTGCCTAGCATGACGCGGCTCCGTTCGCCTCCGCTGAGGACGCTGATTTTTTTATCGGCATCGTCGCCGCTGAACATCATCGTCCCGCAGATGGAGCGGATACGGACGTTGTTCATGCTCTTATCGGCACTTTGAATCTCTTGGGTCACCGTATGGTTTTTATCCAGCCGGTCGATGTTGGTTTGTCCGAAGTGGGCGATGGCGGTGGAGGGGTGAAAGGTGATCTCACCGCTTGGAGTGAGCAGCCCCGCGAGGCAGTTGAGCAGTGTCGATTTCCCTTGGCCGTTTTTCCCGATGATTGCGAGGCGTTTCCCTTTTTCGAGGGCAAACGAGAGGTTGCAAAAAAGGGGTTTATTTTCGGTATAGCCAAATGAGAGGTTATTGACCCGCATCACAAGTTTAGCAGGAGTAGGGGCGTAACTAAAGCTGAATGTGAGATTCTTCTCCCCCTCTAGATCCTCCATGATCCCCATTTTGTTCAGCTCTTTTTGTTTGGACTGCGCCTGCGTCGCGGTCGAAGCACGCGCTTTGTTGCGGGCGACGAAATCTTCAAGTTCGGCGCGCTTTTTGTCATGGTTGGCTTTGGTCTTGAGGTAGAGTTCATCCTCCTGATCCATCAGGTCGTAGTATTTGCGCGTACCGCCTCGGATGATGCTGATGTTTTTGCGGCGCAGCCCCATCGTATGGGTCGTTACCGAATCCATAAAATCACGGTCATGGGTGATGAGGATCACTTCCCCTTCAAAACTGCGGATAAAGCTTGCCAACCAGCGGAGTGAGACGATGTCGAGGTAGTTTGTCGGTTCATCCAGTAGGAGTAGGTTTGGTTCGGTGACGAGGAGCTTGACGAGATTAAGACGGATCTGATATCCCCCCGAAAAACTGAGGGGGTCTTTGTCTAAATCCTCCTGTGTAAATCCCAAACCAAAGAGGATTTTTTCGACACGGTAGACCTCGTGTGCCATTTCGGAGCCCAGCGCCGACGCGCACTCTTCACGGACACTTTTGTGGGTAAAATGGAGATGTTGTCGCAGTGCGCCTAGCCGATAGTTTTTGGGGATAATCACTTCGCCAGAGTCATAGGGCTCTTCACCGAGGATGATTTTAAAGAGGGTCGATTTTCCGCTTCCATTGCGTCCGACAAAACCAACTTTGTCTCCCGCGTTGAGACGCAATGAGAGATTGTCGAAGAGGACGCGTTCCCCATAGCTCTTGGTGAGGTTGTTAATTTGGATCATTATGCTTCTATTTTATGTGGTAATTTTCCCGGCATTGCCTCTTTGCTGGCAAGCAAATCTTCTATTTGCTGTTTAACTTTATCATACCGAAACTGCTCTTTGAACCCTTGGATACGACCGCCGGCCGCGTTAGGGTGTCCACCACCACCGACCCATTCGTTTGCCATTTCGGCAACATCGACGCGATTATGACCGCGCAGGCTCATCGTGCCGCGTGTCCCAACATCGACGATAAAATCGTAGTCTGGGAATTCGGTTAGAAAGCCGTTTCCGATGATCGAAGTATTCCCCAGTCCATAACTCAAAAATCCGCGCCATCCTTTGTAGTAGATGGTCATAGTAGGGCGTTTGGTTCCGAGCAATGCAACGATGTATTTGGTAGAGAGATTATCAAGCGTATTGTCAACACCGTCTTGGAAGAACTCTTTTTTCATTTTATGGAGCGAATCATCCAGTACGATAGTGGCATTTTCATGGGACCGCATCATGGCCGCCTCTTTGAGCAAAGCAAGTTTATACGCACGATCTTCGTCGGCGAACATGACGCGGTTGAGCTCTTTGGCTTCTGAAATCAGGCGCATGCACACTTTGCCGTATTCAAAATCCTCAATTTCATTTTGATGCCATAGATCGACGGCATTGACGACAGAGACAAACGCTTCGAGCCATCCGCCACCGTTTAAACCGTAGTGTTCTAGCGCATAGTCGTAGACGATTTTGGTGGCGCATCGTGTGGTATCGAGAGTGTACCACGGATATTGCGCCGCCGTATCTTTGCCACTGCCGTGGTGGTCGAGGAGGGTAATAGTGATCTTCCATCCGTTATTGTTGAGGCGGTTAACTTCGGAATTGAGCCATTTTGCCTCTTCGGGATAGAGGTTGAGATCGCTGATGAGGATGGTCGCTTCTTGTTTCGTCTTCTTTAATGTTTCGATGATTTCCTCGAGGCGATCCATTACCTCGGCACCGTAGTTGGCGTTGTAGCTGATTATGGTATGGGCGGTTTGTGCCATGACGAGTTGGCAACTGTAGCCGTCCAGATCGATATGGGAGAGGTGGTAGATGGTTTTGTTCATAAGTTTCCTATTTGGTATCTAAAGTGATGGAGCCGAGTACTTCGAATTTAGCGTTTGAATCGATCTCAGCATGAGAGAGGACAATGATGTCCAGACTGAAGCGTTCATATATCTCTGCCAACGGGCGGCGGAGTTTCGGATCGACAATGATGACGATTGGTGAGATCCCTTTTTGGAGGAGTTCGGTCGCTTTGGTGCTGGTGGCTTGGATTAGATCATTGATCTCTCCGACATTGAGCATGAGTTGTTTCACCCCATCCCGCTCTTGCGATTTTTCGAGCATTTTTTGCTCACTCATCGTATCGAAGGTGAGAAGTCGAATGATACCATCAGGTCCCGTATAGCTTTGGGTAATGATGCGGGAGAGTTTGGCGCGGACATGTTCGGTAATCGTATCGACGCTTTTGGTGTATTCGGCTACGTCGGCGATGGTCTCTAGGATGGTGATCATATCTTTGAGGGGGACTTTTTCGTGCAATAGTGCTTTGAAAACTCTCTGAATAAGCCCTATGTTAGCTACTTTCAATAGATCATCCACCACCACCGGATAATCGTTTTTGATTTTCTCGATAAGCGATAGGGTCTCTTGGCGGGTGAGAAGCTCCTCAGCATGACGTTTGACCAGTTCGCTCATGTGGGTCGAGATGACGGTTGCCGGATCAACGACGGTGTAGCCGTTGATGATCGCATCCTCTTTGAGAGCTGGATCAATCCATAGTGCATCAAGTCCGAATGCCGGTTCTTTGGTCGGTTCACCCTGAATCTCTCCCATTACCATACCGCTATCCATGGCGAGAAAGCGGTCGGGTTGAATCATCCCATCGCCGATGTTGACCCCTTTGAGGAGAATCTCATACTGGTTGGGTTTGAGATGGAGGTTGTCTCGAATGCGTACCTGTGGCATCAAAAATCCGAAATCGGAGGCGATTTTACGCCTCATCGAGCGGATACGCTCCAACAAATCCCCCCCCTGTGTATTGTCGGCAAGGCGGATGAGTTGATAGCCTAATGCGAGCTCTAGCATTTCAATTTTGAGGATCTCTTCAAGGGCGGCTTCTTCTTCTTTGGCAATCTCTTCGTTGGTTTTTTTACGCGGTGCGGATGGTGTGGCTCCCTCTGTGGTAGAACTGCTTTTACTTCCTGTTGTAGCACCTGCTTTTTTTGCTACTGCCAAAGCGGAGGTAAGGAGCAATTCTCCCCGCTGGTATTTGTATAGCGCGTATCCCAAGCCGACAAAGACCAAACCAACAAACCCCATCGAGAGGGTAGGAAGCCCCGGAACCAACGCAAACATCAGCATGATCGCTCCGACGATCATCATCGTTCGAGCATTTCCCATGAGTTGGTTGATACTTCCCTCCGCAAAATTGCCCCCCTCGTCGCTTGAGCCACGCGTGATCATGATACCGGTCGCGGTTGAGATGATGAGTGCTGGAATCTGAGAGACGAGACCATCTCCGATTGTGAGTAAGGTAAAGGTTTGGGCGCTTGATGCAACATCCATGTCAAACTGGAAAACCCCGATCAGAAATCCGCCGATAATATTGATCATCGTGATGATGATCCCCGCAACCGCGTCCCCTTTGATAAATTTGCTCGAACCGTCCATGGCTCCGTAGAAGTTGGCATGTTGCAAAATCTCTGCACGGCGTGCTTTGGCTTCGGCTTCATCGATCAAACCGCTGTTGAGATCGGCATCGATTGCCATCTGTTTCCCTGGCATCGCATCGAGGGTGAAGCGGGCTGCAACTTCGGCTACGCGTCCCGAACCTTTGGTGATAACCATAAAATTGATCAAGACTAAGATAATAAAGACAATAATCCCGATCACCATATTTCCACCGACCACAAAGTTACCGAAACTGGTGATAATGTCACTCACCGCATCTGGCCCCTCATGCCCGTGGCTGAGAATCATACGGGTGGTAGCGATATTCAATGCCAGACGAAAGAGGGTAATGACGAGCAACAGTGTCGGAAATGTCGTCAAATCGGTCGGTTTGGGGATATAAATCGAAATCAGGAGGATCAATGCCGAGAGGGCGATGACGACAGCCAGCAATAGATCGAGGATTGCGCTCGGTAATGGTACGATGATAATCGCTAAAATCGACATAACAAAAAAAACGACGCTGAGATCGCGCGATGCAAAAAGAGCGGAGAGAACCGTTTTGACGTCGAGGGTTTTGTTTTTTGCTTTTGCCAAAGACTACTCTTCTAAAATGGCTTCGAGGGTGAGTGTCCCCAAAAAACCGTCCACTTTGTTTTGCAAACGGTTCAAAAACGGCCAAAGACCACAGCTAAGGGCTCTATTAGAGGGGCAATCTTCATGAGAGGGTGAACAGCTAAAGACCGCAGGGCTTTTTCCCTCGGCGACCTCCATGACCTCCAAAACGGTGATTTCCGAGCTTTTGCGCGCCAGTTCGAATCCTCCGTTGACCCCTTTGTAAGAGTTAAGTATCCCAGCACGGGCGAGAGATTGGAGGATTTTGGCTAAAAAACTTTTCGAGATATCGAGCTCTTTGGAAAGAGTGTCGGCATCGAGTGCGCGACCCGCTTTCGCCAAAACGATAAGCGATAACAGAGCGTATTCGCTGGCACGGGTCATGAGCATCGTTTTATCCTCCTCTTGAATCAAAAGGTTATTATAGCCAAAAATGTTTAGAGATTTTTTTACCGCAAAAAAGGAGAAAATTCGCTATAATTCCGGCTCTACTTAAAATAGAAGAGTGTTTCTATGAGAGTAAAATATTATACCAATCAGGAGGCTATCATGGCTTTAGATGCGGCGAAAAAAGCGCAAATCATCAAGAAATTCCAAAAAGCAGAAGGGGATACCGGTTCCATCGAAGTTCAAATCGCACTTCTCTCAACTCGTATCGGCAACCTTACCGAGCACCTTAAAACATTCAAAAAAGACCACAGTTCACGTCTTGGTCTTTTGAAATTAGTTGGACAACGCCGCCGTTTGATGCGTTATTTGAAACGTACAAACCACGAAAGTTATAACAAATTGATCGCCGAACTCGGTATCCGCGACAATATCTAACACCTTCTTCCCCGATTTTCGGGGAGTCTCTTCAATCTAAAATTTCTTCTTTGTTGTATTAGCACAAAACCAAGTACACTTGCGTAGGTGTTAAATGAGTTTTGTACATGCGTAGTATTTGTCGGATAAAATCTAGAATTAAAACTCTTTCTTATACACCAAAAATCTTCTTTGCCCGTTCCAAATCTTCCACAGTATCGATTCCGAACCCACTGCTCGCTACTTTGACCATGGAGATTTTTTTGCCGTGATAGAGGGCTCGGAGCTGTTCGAGTTTTTCGATGTCTTCCAGCGGGGCTTCACCGAGGGCGCAGAAATCGTGGAGTGATTTTTTGGTAAATCCGTAAATTCCGATGTGTCCGAAATAGTTCGCCTCTCCGCTTCGGTTGAACGGAATTGGGGAGCGTGAGAAGTAGATGGCATTGTGGTCGACGTCGGTGATCACTTTGACGAGATTGGGATCTTGTGCCGATTCGGTATTAATCGCGTTGTAACAGCTTCCCATGATAAACGGAGCATTTTGCGCTTTGAGTGCATTGAGACGCTCTATTAGGAGTTCCAGTACTTCCGTTTCGATAAATGGCTCATCGGCTTGAACGTTGATGATAAGTTCATCATCAGGAACGTCGATAATCTGGGCGCACTCGTTGATACGGTCGGTTCCGCTTTTGTGCGTCGTAGAGGTGAGGTGCGCTTCGACACCGTGAGCGGCGCAGACGTCGAGAATTTTTTCATCGTCACAGGCGACAACGACGCGATCAATAGATGCGACACGTTTAGCGGTTCGAATCACCATTGGTAGACCGCCGATGTCGGCTAAAACTTTTTCGGGGAAGCGGGTTGAGGCGAGACGGGCAGGGATGATAATCATAGTTAAACCTAGTGAGAGATATAATTGCCTAAATCATAACGAAAAGAGTCTAAATGCTCCTTTATCAGATTGACGGAGGCTATTGTTACAACACCGATTCGATACTGCTGTACGGATTCATCTCCCGTTTTTCCCCGCGTGGGAAAGTCCTCGATGTCGGGGCAGGGAGCGGAATCGTGGGGCTGCTGATCGGGCGGGATTTTCCGAATATCACTCTTGAAGCGGTGGAAAAACAGCCTCTGTACGCTGAATTTGCCCGTCGAAATGCTCAGATTAACCGTATTGATTACACTTTGCACGAGAGAGATTTTTTGGAGCATACGCCTCATGGGAGTTATGACTGGATCGTTTCCAATCCCCCTTTTTATCATGAGAACGTGTCGCGCTCGGAAAATCCGATCCTCCATCAAGCCCGCTATAACGTCCATTTACCGATCGAGCCGTTTATGAGCAAAATCTCCAAACTCCTCAAATCGGATGGAGAGGCGGCGATTTGTTACGATGCGGGTCAATTTGTTCAGTTGTGTAGTGCGTGCGAACGTGCAGGATTAAGAGTTGTTGATGTACAATTCGTCTATTCAAAAGAGGATCGTCCCAGCGCATTGGTGATGCTCCATCTGAAAAAAAACAGCCGTGCTATGTTGAATGTTTTCCCTCCTCTCGTTACGCTCGATGAGGTGGGGTATACTCCGATAGTGCAGGCGATCTACGACAAAGCAAAGGTGTACAGTATCAAATGTCCGATTACATGACGCGTGAAGGTTTTTCGTATGCATTCGACCCCTCCGCATGTGCGTCGTGCGGCGGTAATTGCTGTACCGGCGAGAGCGGCAATGTTTTTGTCTCCGTCACCGAAATCGCCGCTATTGCCAAACTTTTGGAGATGGATGAGGGGGAATTTCGGCGCACGTTTTTACGCAAAGAGGCGTACCGCTATTCGCTCAAAGAGAAAAAAGTGAACGGCTCGTATGACTGTGTGTTTTTTGATCGTTCACTAAATGGGTGTAGTATTTACCAAGCGCGTCCGTTACAGTGCCGAACGTTTCCGTTTTGGGATTATTTTCGCCACCGTATCGACGAACTTAAACTTGAGTGTCCGGGGATTGTCCATGATTAAATCCGTCTCTATCTTAGCTCTTCTCCTCTCGTGCGCCTTTGGAGCACCTAAAACACTTCAGAATGCCTCTTTGTTGGAAGATACTTTTGCCCTCTATGCGTTGGATGCGCAGATGCGTCAAAAACACCATGAAGCTTCCGAATTTTTCGGTGAACTGTACAAACAAACGTCAAAAAAAGTGTATCTCTATCAATCGCTCAGGATGTTGGAACAATCCAATGATATCGAAACACTCTCCCAAAAAACGTCTGCCGAGCTCAAAAAAAATCCGGATGATATAACATTAAAACGTTTCGAGATCATTTCATTGCTCAAGGGCGGGCATTTCTCCGAAGCTTCCCAAAAAGGCTCTCTTTTGAGCGAACAGAGTAAAGAAGCCCCCGATTACCTGCTGTATGCCCAATCTCGCCTCAAATTGGGTGATTATGAGGGGGGAGTTGCCATTTTGAAAAAGGCGTATGCCCTCAATTTCGATGAAACGACGGCGGAGCGGATTGCCTTGATTCAGTACGCGCAACTGGGTGAAAAAACCGAAGCGATCAAATTTCTCAAAAATCATATCGGTGCTCACGGCAACAGTGCGGGGATCGGAAAACGGCTGGGGAGTTTTTATGCCGACAGCGGTGCATTGAACGATGCATCTGAGATGTTTGAACAAACCTACGAAGCGTTTAAAGATACCTCTTGTGCCGAAGAGGCGCTCAAAATCTATCTGTATCAACAAGATATTGCCAAAATGAC
>JACXUE010000019.1 GCA_014764075.1 Sulfuricurvum sp. | reverse complement strand
GAGGCTCCGATGGCTTTGAAAAAATCAAGATCGATCTCGTATTTTTCCGATACCCCTAAATCCTCACAGATAGCACGAAAGCAGGAGAGCTCTTTACTCACCGTCCGTTGTCCGTAGTTATAATGAAGTGCGACGATTTCATAGCCGCGTGAACGCATGATGTAGGCGACGAGGGTCGAATCCATCCCGCCACTCATGATACAAAGTGCTTTTTTACTCATACCTATCCCTTTGTATGATTTTAGCAAGGGATCCCTTATGCTACAATGTCATTATGATAGAACTAGATAACCGAACCGAAAAAAACTACGATTTTCAGTTGATTGAAAATATTGCCAATTATCTAAGTAGTGCAGAGATCGAGCTGATCCTCACTGATAATAACGAAATTGCCGAAATCAACCGTGAGTTTCGCAACATCGACAAAGCCACCGACGTCCTGAGTTTCCCCAGCGATCCCTTCCCCGGTGCGCCGCTTGGGAGTATCGTCATCAGCGTCGATAAGGTAGAGAGCGTAGCTACCGAGCTAGGACACAGTCAAAACGATGAACTCGCCCTCCTCTTTATCCACGGAATGCTTCACCTATTGGGATACGATCATGAGGTCGATAACGGCGAAATGCGTGCCAAAGAGATCGAATTGATCGAGAAATTCAATCTCCCCAAAAGCCTGATCGTCCGAACCCTAAAAGAGTAGCTTTATTTTTTAATATATCCTAATTCATCAAGTTTGTTATAGATCGAGGATACTAGCCCTCCCGTCGCCTCTCCTCCGTGACCTCCGTGTTCTACTAACACCGTAACAATAAACTGAGGATTTTCGGCAGGACCGTAGGTGGTAAACCATGCATGAGAACGGCTAAAATAATCCATAGAGTGTTCACTTTGCCGATTTTTGACGTTTTGTGCGATTCCAGTCGTTTGTGCTGTACCGGTTTTACCGGCAATCGGAAATCGTGTGTGCACATGCGCTTTTGCCGTCCCCCTCGGATCGTTACAAACCCCTCTCATCGCATCTTGGATGATGGGGAGTTTCTCTTTTTCAGCTTGCGTCAAGACATCAAGAGGCACGGGAGTATTGGGATTATTGCCGATCGATTTTGCCACATGCGGAATCGGAAGTCTACCCGTAGCCATAAGGGCAGTAAATTGTGCCATCTGCATCGGAGTGACCAAAAAATCCCCCTGCCCGATTGAGGTATTGAGCGTTTCCCCCTGATACCACGGTTTGTTGAATTTTTTTCGTTTCCATGCTCGGCTCGGTACGGTGCCGATGAACTCATTCGGCAAATCGATCCCCGTTTTTTTCCCTAATCCCATTCGGATCAAATTGGTACTCATCTGCTCTATACCTACCTGCAAAGAGCCTTTGTAAAAATAATCATCACAACTTTGGATAATCGCTTTGGAGAGGTTCGTTGTCCCATGACCCGTCCCTTTCCAACAGCGAAACGAACGGTTTCCAAGTTTCATCGAACCGCTGCATTGTACAGTTGTATTTTCATTTAACATACCGGAAGTGACATAGATAAGCCCAATCCCCGTTTTGACCGTAGATCCCGGAGGATAGAGACCATTGATCATTTTGTTGGTAAACGGCGCATCGACGCTTGTCATAAGAGAGCTCCAATCTTTTGAGCTGATCCCAGAGACGAATTTATTGAGGTCGTATTCAGGATAACTTCCGGCGGCATAGATCGCACCGTACACATCCATGACGATAACCGATCCAACCCGTTTTTCAAATAATTGAGAGATAAAGCTTTGGAGTCGCATATCGAGATTAAGGACTATGCTACGGTTCTCTTTGGTTGCACTTCGCCCGATCTCTTCGATCTCGACGTTGTGAGCGTTAACTTTGATCCGTCGCTCCCCCGCCTCCCCTTGCAAATAATGGTTATAGTATTTTTCGATTCCGTTTTTGCCGACATGCCCTAAAAGTTGAAGCGTCGGATCGGCATCGATCTCTTTTTGGTTAGCTTTGGCGACATAGCCGATCACATGGGATGCCAGCGCGCCGTACGGATAGAGTCGTTTTGGGGAGGGAGAGATACGGATTGTCTCACGAAGATTCATCAACGCATAAAGTGGGATAATCGTCTCATGAGGGATAAAATCAACGACATCGATAAACGCGTGATTATAATACGAATCGTGCTGTTTGTAGATTTTAGCGATTTTTTTCCCATCAAGCGTCGGGATCATCGATGTGAGATAGCGGATCTCGGCATCCAGTTTTGTCGTATCTTTCCCTTTGGTCAAATGGGGTGCAAAAGCGATTTTAAACCCTAACTCATTGATTGCTACGGGCTCATTCGTACGATCCAATATCTCACCGCGAACCGGAGCCGAGAACTCGGTTTTAATACTGTTGTTTTCAGAGAGGGTCTCATAATATTCGTTAGATTGTACTGCGAGATGGAAAACCCGTACAAGCAAACCGATCCATATAATGACAAAAAAACTGAGGAGGAGTTTGATTCTCATACCAGCGTCGCCATAACCATGAATTCAATAACCATATAGAGCAGTGTATGCCAATCGATTTCTGGGGGAGTTAAGAGGAAAACTCCGTTTGCGATACTCATAAAAATCCAGTATCCAGGATACGCCAACCCTACCATGATAGCTCCCATACAGATTCGGCATTGGATCACCTGCTCAAGTTTAGGGAGAAAATAGAGGGATAAAAAAGTAAAAAAGAGGATCGTGCTCCCGAACCAAAACCCTTTTTCCGCTTCAAAAATCAACAACATAATCGACACAATAATCAAACCAAAAAGGTCATGTTTACCCAACACATTATGATAGGCATAAAACAAAATTGCCAATAGTGGCGGAAGGAGCAAATAGATACTGCTGAGACTGATATAAAAAACAAATAAAACAACTAAAAGAAGTTGGTTTATAAGGTTTTGATAAGAGATACTTCGTTGCATACCGGAAAATGTTTGCATTTAATACAATCAGTCCAAATTTTATGTTCTGGGATCGACTCTTTAGGGATCTCAACAAACCCTAACCGCTCAAAAAAACGTTGTTGATACGTGAGTGCCAAAACCTCTTTTAGCCCTAGCTTACGCCCCTCTTCACACGCTTTTTCAACCAAGGTGCTGCCGATCTTTTGACCCCTATACGACCGATCAATAATCATAGAACGTAACTCGGCCAAAGAGGGAGAATGGATATGAAGCGCAACGAAACCGATCAGCTTTTCACCCTCGAATGCTAAAAAGTAAGAGCGTATGTTGGTCGCGATCTCATCGTTGCTCCGAGGTAAAATCACCCCACTCTCAATCTCTGGAGCGACAAGTTGCTGCATAGCAGGGATATCATGCAATGTCGGTTTTTTATAGACTATCATCGGTGTCACTTTTTAAAATACGATAGACATGCTCTACGATTTTTTCGACACCTCGCCGTTTGGAGTTGGAGACCATTAGTGCACTCGGAAAACGTCTTTTGAGCTCAGAGAGCTCTTTTTGATTGAGTTTGTCGATCTTGGTGAAAATCGTTACGATCGATTGATCGGGTGTGCGGATCTCTTCAAGATACCGAGCGACAGAACGGTCAATCTCCAAATCGGGATGACGGCAATCGATCAGATGGACGAAAATGCGGATCTGTTTTCTCTGTGAAATAAAATTGGTAAGATTGCCCTCCCAATCGTTTTTGAGCGATTTTGCCACTTTGGCATATCCAAAACCCGGTAAATCGATAAACTTGGCCAACAACCGCTCATTGCTCTGGCGGTCGGCAAATACAACGTCAAAATAGTTGATAAGACGGGTTTTTCCTGGGGTAGCCGATACCTTTGCCAACGATTTGCGCTGGGTCAATGAGTTGAGCAAAGAGCTTTTTCCCGTGTTGGAGCGTGCCATAAAAGCAACTTCGTTTTGGTACTCGTTTTCGGGAGCCAACCGAATGTCAGGAGCCGATGTAAGGAAAACCGAATCGATAATTTCGATCATTTAGGGGCGCTTTTCGATTTTTTATCTTGGATCGTAAAGGTCATGATGACTGGCTCATCGCTCGCACTCTCTGCCAAAGCATGTCCTTGCGTTGTATTCACAACAACTCTATCCCCTTTGATGCGGCGATAATCGTCGATACGGATCAAATCCACTTTTTTAGAAAACTGATATTCACTCTCGTTGGGAAGATAGACGGCGCTCTGAGCTTTCCCTTTGTATTTCTCGCCTACTTCCGTGACGATGTAAAATGTGACATCACCCTCTGCTAGATATTTGGTCGGCTTATTCTCTTTGTCAGTATAAATAGTCACCTTTGAGGCGTTGAGTTCATCATACCCTTTGGTCACTTTGACATTTCCATTGAATACTGAAATCCCCTTACACTGATCGGCTTTGAACGTATCCGAGATCACTTTCAACTCTTCGGCCAAAAGAAGAGTAGAGAATAATGGAGCTATAATGGCTAAAAATCGTAACATCTTACTATCCTATTTAAGTTGATAATGTATTTGAACGCGTTTGGCCGACACTGTGTCACGTTCGGTATCGTAGATCAAACGATCACCGTCGATTCGATGCGCTTTTTGGGTAATGACAAATGCCCCATCCGTCTGAATTACTGAGCGCTTAGTATCGTATATCCCCTCACGGGAACGAAATTCCAATCCGTCCGCACGAATATAATGGACGTTTTGTTTTAAATTGATTCGATCGGCTTTGTATTCCACCTGATCAGAGGAAACGAACTGGAATAAATGTTTGGTATTATCGCTAAATTTTGCTGATGCTACCGTATAGCGATCTTCAAACCTTTCCCCCTTTTCCCCTTCCAAAACATGATCGACTCCTCGTTTGGAGATTTCATAAAGTTTGAACTGATTCAGCTCGATTTGCGGTATCTCTTTCACATCGTTAGCGGGAGAAAATTTAGGGGTAAAATAACCGTACATCCCCACCAAAAAACTCAAAACAAAAATAAAAAAGAGATTGATCGACATTTAAATCCACAATGCCAAAAATTTTTCTTCTTCGCCGTTGCGGCGGATCACTTTTTCGATCATTTCACGAACACACGCATCACCACCCCGTCGTTCAAGCACCTCGGCAATACTTTTTAGATACTCTGACCCATCACACGGCGTATAGGCTTGCCCCGCCCATTGGAGGAGATGGTAGTCGTTTAGATCGTCTCCGATCACCGCAACTTCATAAGGTTCAATCCCTAATTCAGTGCACATCTCTCTCGCTACGGCACATTTATCTTTGACCCCTTGGTAAAGATGGACAATATCGAGCTCTTTAGCACGATGTTCGACAATCGATGAGTTACGTCCCGTTATGATCGCTGCTGTATGACCCATTTTTATCCATGCTTTGATCGCGAATCCGTCTTTGACGTTGAAATTTTTGAGTTCTAGCCCATCGGCGGTATAGATGATTTTCCCATCGCTCATACATCCGTCAACATCCAAGATCAACAGTTTAATCATAAAACCCCTTTGGTGCTTGGAACACCTGAGCGCTCATTGCGTGCCAACGCACGGCGAAGGGCAACCGCCAACGATTTAAATGCCGCCTCGATAATATGGTGTTTATTTTTCCCCCGCACCATAACGATGTGCGCCGTTATCCCCGCATTAAAGACAACCGCACGGAAAAACTCTTCGGCAAGCTCTGTATCGAAAGAGCCGATTTTCCCCGATACAGGGACATCATAGACCAAAAACGGCCGATTGCTCAAATCCAGATCACACGTTACCGCCGCTTCGTCCATCACAATTGTAGCGCTTCCAAAACGCTCCACTTTTTCGATAGGATAAATCGCTTCACGCAATGCTTGACCTAACACGATCCCGATATCTTCAACACTGTGGTGATCGTCGATATGGATATCCCCCTCACACGTCACCATCAAATCGATGTGCGCATGTTTCGCAAAACTCTCCAACATATGATCCAAAAAGCCCACTTTGGTCGAAATCGTGCTTTTACCCTCCCCTGAAATACGGAGTGATAAATCGATATCGGTCTCTTTGGTTGTACGTTTTTTCTGGATCATCTTATAACCTTATGATAAAGGAGCCTTCAAAATAGCCCCGTGAAATGAAATCGCGCGCTTCGGCTTCACTTTTGAATCCGCCGAGCCAAACACGAAATAGTCGTTTGTTATTATACTCTGCATCTTTGATAATTGCCGAATAGCCGTTGTACGAAGCGTATTTTTGTTTCGTACTCATTGCCCCCTCAAACCTCTCAAATGAACCGATTTGGACAAAAAATGAACTCAATACCGATTGTTTCGGTCCTTTTGCCAAACTTGCCATATCGATAGTACGCATCGATCCCGGCTCAAACCCGAGCACTTCGATCACCACCGGAGCCGTCCCTTTTTTATCGACACCGATCGCTTGAGCTGCCGCATAGGAGAGATCGATGATCCGGCTCTCGACAAAAGGTCCCCGATCGTTGATCCTAACAACCGTCTGGGCATTATTTTCGGTATTGGTAACCCGTACGACGGTATTCATCGGCAACGTTTTATGGGCTGCCGTCATCGCATACATATCATATCCCTCCCCATTGCTGGTCAATTTACCGTGAAAATCGGAACCATACCAGCTGGCACGTCCACTAAACGTATCTCCGACACTCACTACTGTCGGATAATACTCTTTTCCCATAACGGTATAGGGGCGCATTGTCGCTTGGAGTTCACCGTTTGGTTTATAGACGGTTGACGAGCTCATAGCCAATTGCTGCGATGGGTATTTTTGAGAAGGCTTGGTGGATCGATAGGAGTAAAAACCGGTTTTTGTCGTACATCCCCCCACCAACAGTGCCATAATGATCAATAGAGTTTTAATCATCAATTTTGATCTCCTCCCCCTCTTTTAAACTATTGGTGGAAAAAGGGTTTTGTCTTAATCCGTTCTAATGCTCTATTATACAATTGTGGGACTGAAAGTAGGGTTTCAGCCGATTTCACGAGATAAAACCGCGTGTTTTTAAGATAGGGCTTATTAATAGGGACTTGAATACGGCGATTTATAAGTCGCTCTTCTCTTCCCATCATATTCTCCGTCATGATCGAGTTTTTCGGAACATTGTAACGTTTTGATAGTTGTTCCAGTATTTAACTTTGTGTATTACAAAAATACCCTTTGAGTAGTTCAGTCTTCTAGCCTAAACCGAACAGATGTTTTGCATTATTCGTCGTCAACGATTCGAGCCTATCACACTCCATCCCCAAAAGTTCCCCCATTTTCTCGACAACATAGCGGGTATAAGAGGGCTCATTTCTCGTCCCTCGGTGAGGATGGGGGGTGAGATAGGGACCGTCGGTTTCGATCAGTAGCTTTTCATGTGGAATTTTGGGTAAAACATTGATCAGTTTTTTGGCATTTTGAAACGTTACGACACCGCCGATACCGAAATAAAAATTTTGATTCGCAAGCGATAGAAGCTCATCATCGGCGTTATAACAGTGAAGCACTCCGCCGACCTCCTCGGCACCCTCTGCCAAAAGAACCGTTTTTGCGTCATGCGATGCGTCTCGAATATGGACGATGAGGGGCTTTTTAACTTTTTTGGCAAAACGGATCTGTTCTCTAAATACATGCTCTTGACGGATCTTCTCGGCATGTTTCTCCTCTTCAGATCCTTCTAGACGGAAATAATCCAAACCGCATTCACCGACAGCGACACATTTAGGATGGGCGGCATAGCTCTCAAAATCTACTGCTTCGAAGTTTTCCATATCGTAAGGATGAACCCCAACCGCAAAATAGACATCCTCGTACGCTTCGGCAAGTTCTACCGCACGATCCAGCGTCCCCGGATGGGCTCCGGGGATGATAAACGCATGAACTCCTGCTTGATGAGCACGTTCCAGCATTTCGTCAAAATCGTCGCGATAACGCTCATCATCGAGATGGATGTGAGTATCGATAATCATTGTTTTCCCCGTGAACGTTCAAATAAATCTTTCGCAAAGCCACGTGCTTCATCACTGATGGCATCGCCGCTAATAATTCGGGCAATCTCTTCGATCCTCTCAGCATCACCCAGCTCGCGTACACGGCTCTCATCGTCTTTGTAGATCAAAAAGTGTTGTTCCCCCATCGACGTGAGCTGTGGCTGGTGGGAGATAACAAAAATCTGATAACGCGACGAGAGGTGGCGGAGCACTTTGGCGACACTCATCGACTCCTCACCGCTCAAGTTTGCATCGATCTCATCGAGCATCAACACGCCGCCGCTATTTTGGAGGTTCTCAACTCCCAAAGCGAGCAATGCCAAACGTAGACGGTTAAACTCACCGGAACTGAGGCGATCAAGCTTGGTTCCCTCAAGCCCCAACACCACTCTATCACAACCTTTTTCTCCCAAAGGGGCATCTTCAATTTCGAGCGTCGCTTCACGTAAATAGAGCATCCCCAAATACCCGTTAAGTTTTTCGAGGGTGTCCGATAGGATCGAGCGACGTTTGGAGGAGAGGAGTGCGGCGCTCTCTTCGAGGTTTTTTTTCAACGTCGCTATTTGACGGATGAGATCGGATTTGGACTCCTCAATCGTCTCATACGACTCCAACTCGAACCGTTTTTGATCACGATACACCAATGCCTCTTCCACACCGCCGTAACGTCGCTTCAGTTCTGCAATCTGCTCGATGCGGTTAAGTATCGATTCGACCGACACCTCCTCCAACTCCTCAAGACGCTCCTGTGCACTCTCAAAGAGATGGCGTAATTCATTCATCGCATCATCAAAAAAAGAACTGTCGGCTTCGAGCAGCCCCAAAGCACTGCTCACCGCCGATTCATGGGCGAAAATCGATTCTGCCTGTGCAATCGCTTTTTCGATTTTCTCTTTTTTGGAGAGCTGTTTTTTAATCGCGTTAAGCTCTTCATCTTCACCGATTCGAGGAGAAATGGCATCGATTTTTTGGATCTCGAATTGGGCAAACTCTTTAAGATCAGCCACGTTTTTTTCCCGATCTTCAATCGCTTTTAGTTGCTCCGAAAGAGATTTAAACTCCAAAAAACGGGATCGGTGCTCTTCGAGTACCCCGACGTAGGCTGGGTCAATCGCCATAATCCGCCGATCGAGCATCTCCAACAGCGCAGAGGATTCAAAATCACTGTAATCTTTGAGGCTCAAGTGACGCAGATACGAGCTGCTAATCGTCTCCATGGAGGCTTTGGAGATGCTTTGGGAATTGATAAAATAGCGGGTTTTCTCTTTTTTGACGTGTCGGAAGATATTGGGAGACTCGTTTTGAATCCCGTAGCTCTCTTCATCGATCTCCCATGCGACCGAAGATTCGCAAATTTGGGCTTCAACACTCTCCAGACCTACTGAAGCCAAAATCGACCTCATCAGAATCGATTTACCGCTACCGCTGGGACCAGTAAACACAACCAAACCGGGATGAAATTCGAGTTCCGCCTCTTTAAAGGTTAAAAACTCTTTGACGTAAAATCTCTCTATCACCGATCAGTTCCCCCAACCCAGTTTCTCTTTAAGAACTTCAAAATAGTTAAATTCATTACGGTGGATTAGATGCGCCGCGCCTCCGGCGAGCTTGATGTGTACCGTATCGCTGTCGTTTATCTCAACCAAATCCTGACCGTCGACAATCACCAACGCACTCGGGTCGGGTGTTTTCATCTCGATCTCAAAATGTCCAGGCAGAACAACCGGACGTTGCGTGAGCGAATGGGGACAAATCGGAGTCAGTGCAAATACTTGGGTCAGCGGAAACATCACGGGTCCTCCAGCTGAGAGGTTATAAGCGGTTGAGCCTGTCGGCGTAGAAACAATAACGCCATCACCATAGTAGGTATTAAAGCTTTTCCCATCAACAAACGTCTCCAGTCGGATCATTTTGGCAATCGAGGGGCGAGTGAGGACAATATCGTTAAAAGCATAAATTGTCGTATCGCCATTGGGGGTCGCAATGGTCGCCTGCAACATCGCCCGCTGATCGATCCGAAACTCTCCCGACAGCATCTTATCGACAAATACCTCCAACTCAGAAAGGTCAAAGTCGGCTAAAAAGCCGAGCTTCCCCGCATGAATCCCCAATACAGGAAGCTGATAACGATAGGAACGACGAACCGCTGAAATCAAGGTACCGTCCCCCCCGATCGTCACCAAAAAATCACTGTTTTGGCACATCATCTCAAAAGGCTGCCCCATCGTGCCGATCATACCCCCGCTGATATGATCGATAATCACTTCGATACCGTGTGATTCGAAAATCCGCTTTGTCTCAAAAAACATCTCGCGAAGTTCAGGAGTAGAGGGGCGAAGGAGGATGCCGACACGTTTAATATTCGCTAATTTCACACATTTCCCCCTCTTTTTTTGGCTCTATTATAACCTAAATCCTAAACAGCTCAAAAAACTATTTCATGTTGTAATATTCTAATGCGATCCCTTCACGTAAACCGTCATCGACGATGATCGCCTCTTGGGCACCCATCACCTCATAAATCGCAATCACCATCAAGATACCGGCAATAATGAGATTCTCTCTCCCCACCCCGACAAAACGTGTTCGCTTATCCTCATCCATCAACAATAGCTCATCATAGACACGGAGACAATCGTTGAGCGATAATCGATAACCATTGATTTGTGCCGGGTCATACGTTGAATAATCCATCCCAAGCAGGTATGCGGCAATCGTTGTCGGTGTCCCTGCAGTCATCACCAAAGACCCATACGACGATTCCCCCATCCGCTCAGCAATCAACGCCTTGAACTCACCGATTTTTGCAACCACTTCATCTGTATCGCAAGCACTTTCGCCAAGGGTCACAATCCCCCGATCGACACTAAACGTCTTAATTTCCCCATGAGCGTATCGGATCAACTCCGTCGATCCCCCTCCGATATCACACAGAACAAGCGGATCGGGACTATTGCCCAACATCTTCAATCGATAAAGGACGGCATTGAGTGTCAGCCGTCCTTCCGTTTGGGGATCGATTACGTCAAATCGAATTCCACTTCTCTTGTAGATCGTCTCTAATACCTCTTGGCGATTGGTCGCCAACCGCATCGCCGCCGTCGTGTAGGCAACGATTTCACCGGATGAAAAATCAATCACCCCTTTTGCCTCATCGATTGCATCGATGATTCGTTGTACAGCGGATGCTCCGATTTGCCCGCTCTGATGAAGCGATTCGGCGGTTTTGACAATCTTCTCAAAACTTTTTCCCCATTTATACCCGTCAAATTCGATCAAGCGGATCGTATTCGATCCCAAATCAATAGCAATCATTTGGCACAGATATCCGCAAGTCGGATCGAAGGGGTCCATGATTCCAACGAACCTTGTTTCAGACTATCCAAATCAAGAGTCGAACCGTACCGTTTGACAACGTATTCATAAATACCGTAAATCCCCTCATCGATTCCGAATATCCCTACATATTGGCGAATGCCGTGTTCAAGTACCGACAATGGCTCTTGCCGTTTTAGCTTCTGCTCCAACTGAGCGCGATACGCCTGCGCCATAACACTTCCAATCGCCGCATATTTATCGACAATTGAAAAATAAGGTTTGAAAAATGCCAGTGTCTTCAAAGCTTCACCCTGTGCGGCAACACGTTGTGCCTGATCGACCAAAGCATTCCACTGCCGCTCCAGTTCCTGTGCCTCAGGAGTCTCATACAACAGCGGATAAGAGCTGAGATAGGAAAACGCATTGGCTAGGTTGTTGGAGGTGATCGCGTCATAGAAGAGATGTTTGACCCGAATCGTATCGGCCATCTCCTGGGCTTCTGTCGCATAATCGGGAAAGGCACTCAAGATTTCGCACGCTTTTTTGGCGTTAGCATAGTCGCCGTTCATATACCCTTTATGCGCTTGAACATAAAGTTTATCAGCATAATCCATGATGGCGTAATACTCCGAAAATTCTTTGAGAAACGGATGAGCTTTAATGAGTTCGAAAAACTTGACAAAATCGCGATTGGCAATCACTTTTTTCATGTATTCATACATACGGCGCTGATCGAAAAGTTGCTGAATCAGTGCCGTTTTCTCCGAAATCCCTCGAAATGGCGCCAATATTTGCCGCGCTTGCTCATCTCCATTAGGGGTCAAAATCAACTCTTGCGCTTTTAAAAAGAGTTTTCTCCATCGTAATTCCATTTTACGATAGGGTTCGGAATCCTTGAACACCGGATACTGTTTGACCATCGAATATGCCAACGGAAACCGCCCCGATTCGATGTAGTTTTGAAATTGGGCGTATTGTTCATAGGCCTTCATGATTTGATTGATGAGGGCGTTCTTTTTCGGGATACCAGCAAAAAGATCAAAGAGCTGTTTTGCTTTTGCACGCTCATTTTTCTCGAAATAACGGCGTGCTTTTTCGAGCACATCTTCCCAAATCCGCTCTACCGCTTTATAAGATTCGGAGTACAAAAGCATCGGATTATCTTCCAACGCTTCATAAAATGCTTTGTAGCGTTGCTCACGCAACATGCTTGAATAGCTTTCCTCATTTCCAAATAGCGAATAGATCCTCACATTCCCCTCGGCTGTACCGATCGCGAGTCTAAAACCATCAGCTATAAATGCAATCGAAG
>JACXUE010000158.1 GCA_014764075.1 Sulfuricurvum sp. | reverse complement strand
TACGACCAAGGGGAGGCCAAAGAGGGGGTCGGCGCAGGGGGTGCGCTGGTCTATGCGTTGCTTAACGGCATAACAAAAGAGCAGATTACCCGCAAAGTGGAGAGCTTTTTGCGATGAAAATACTCTACTTTGGCGGACAAAAATCGGGTAAAAGTAGCCTAGCGGAGGCCAAGGCTCTTGCTCTTGCGACCGACAAGCCCTATTACCTCGCCACCTACGACCACAGTTTCGGCGATGACGAGATGAAAATGCGGATCAACAGACACCGCACCGCGAGGGGAGAGCGCTTTATTACCCTCGAAGAGACGCGCCATCTAGCCGATGTGATCCAGCCTCATCAAACCTACCTGATCGACTGCGTTTCAATGTGGATACTCAACCGCATGGATGAGAGCGAAGAGGTGCTGGTTTCGGAAATAGAGACTTTGGGAGAGATCGACGCCAACATCGTGTTTGTCCTAAACGATGTCGGATCGGGAGTTATCCCAAATGATCCCATCAGTCGCCGCTACGTCGATCTTAGCGGCATCATCGCTCAGGCACTGGCTAGGTGTTGCGACGAAGTTTACGAAGTGAAACTAGGACTGGAGAAGCGGCTTAAATGAAGGGCTACGGACACGGTGGGGATGTGGAGGCGTTTGCAAAACACTGCGGATGTACGGTGGGTGAGGTGGTTGATCTCTCCAGCAACATCAACTTTATCACCCCTATGGTCGATTTTAGTGGTGTTACTCTCAACAGTTACCCAACCTACGACAGACTCACAGAGAGACTCGCCTCTCATTACAAAGTCACGTCGGAGGAGTTGGAGCTTTTTAACGGTGGCTCTTCGGCAATTTTTGCATTACTCCGATCTCTCGACAACCCCACCTGCACGATCTACTCCCCCGCCTATTTAGAATACAAAAAAGCGGCGTTGCTTTATGGTAAAAAAGTGACCCTTATCAACCGTTTCGAGGCGATGGATACAAAGGTCGAGGCCAACTCCCTTGTTATCTTCGTCAACCCTTCCACTCCCGACGGACACTACTACGAGATCGAAACACTCATAGAGCGATGGAGTGCCCAAAACTGCACAATCCTCATCGACGAATCGTTTTTGGAGTTTTGCGGCAAAGCATCAGCAACCCGTTATCTACGAACCTACGACAAACTCTACATTGTACAATCGCAGACCAAATTTTACGGATGCGCGGGGGTGAGAGTCGGGGTCGTCCTCTCTTCACGAAAGAACATTCGCCTCCTGAGAGTCAAAGAACCGCTATGGAAAATCTCGGCGCTCGATAGCCATTTTCTCATCACAGCGCTGAACGACGAGCCGTTTCGTATGCAATCGCGCATGCTAAATGACGAAGCAAAAACGTATCTCAAAACACTCCTCGATAACTCACCCCTTTTTGAGCGGCTCTTTCTGAGCGACGCCAACTTTTTTCTCGTCCGTCTTGCCCACATGAATGCAAAAGAATTTCAAGAGAGACTGATTCCGTATAAAATCATGGTGCGGGACTGTTCCAACTTCGATTTTTTGGATGCAGGTTATCTGCGAATCGCCGTGAAAAGCCTTGCGGAGCTCAAACGGTTTAGGGAGGCACTATGTTCGCTGACATAGCCCTTATCGCCTACGTCACCGACCGCATCGTCGGCGAGTTTCGCTTTATCCGCCACCCCGTCGCCCTGATGGGCGATTTCATCACCGCCTTTGAAAAGCGGTTTTACCGTGACAGCATCGTGCGTGGATTGTGGCTTGTGTTTTGGTTGTTGGCCACCGTATTAGCCATTGTTTACCCGATCTCGGTGATTGGCAACCCGTGGATATTGGGACTCATCGCTTCGATGGGGATTGCTGGGAAGATGCTCCATGAGAGTGTCCGAAATGTCCTAAACGACCCGCAATCGATCCGTTACCTCGTCAGCCGTGACACCGAAAATCTCAGTGACAGCGATATCCGCAAAGCCGCTATCGAAACCTATGCCGAAAATCTAAGCGATGGGGTGATTGCCCCGCTGTTTTATCTCTTGGTGTTTGGTTTGGTGGGGCTGTTTCTCTATAAAGCGATCAATACCCTCGATTCGATGGTGGGGTATCGCAACGAACGCTACGAGAAGTTCGGCAAAGTGAGCGCGCGGCTGGATGATACTCTCAATTATCTCCCCTCCCGCATTACGGCGGTGATCATCTTGACCCTTTTTGGCAGGCTTGGCAGACTCGATCAAACATGGCACTACGGTCGTCTCCACGAAAGCCCCAATGCAGGATACCCAATCGCGGCGATGGCGCTCTGTCTTGATCTATCCCTCGGAGGACCGACCCCCTATTTTGGAAAAATGAAAGAGAAGCCCTATTTTGGCACGGGGCGTCGCGAGATCACGGTGGCGGATGTGCAGGACGCATTGGCGCTTCAGGGAAAACTCGATATCCTACTAATACTACTTTTAGGGGCGGGGGTGTTGTTGTGAAATCGATCTCAATTTTTGGCACCTCTTCTGATGCGGGAAAATCGACCCTGACATTTGTGATCGCTCG
>JACXUE010000157.1 GCA_014764075.1 Sulfuricurvum sp. | reverse complement strand
CCTTTACCTGCTTTAATGTCACGAGTAAACTACTCAACATCGACTTGAACCTTCAAGGTCATCTCCTTGGGATGTTACTTTACCCAATGTGACACAGATTTGTGAACGGTCTATAAAGCATCAACACGGATTATCGTTGAACATATCAACGCAAAAAATGAAAACATTCAAAATACTGGGTGAACAATACCGTAACCGTCGAAAACGATTTTATTTACACTTTAATTTGACATGCCGCTCTGTTTAACTCTGTCGAGGATTAGTCAGTGATTATTTTAGCTAGCTGGTTCAACTTTTGGTCGTTCTACAATATTATCTTTTGCATATGTATCCGTAAAATAATTTGTTGCAGAGAAAACAACATCACGGATCACATTATCAAGAGCCACATTCTTCGTGACACTCCATCCGCCTCCAGCAGGTCCACCCATTCCTAGGAATCCCCATGAACTTTTTTCACTATTTGCTTGAAAGCTTTTAGACTCACTCATTTCAAGTGTAGTAGGATTCATTGCGGTAAATTCTACACCGATACTTGCTTTTGAAGTATTTTTGCTAAACATACCGACAATTGGAATCACTCCACCAGCAAGAGCACCGCCCTCTTTGCTGATATCAACAGAGGATACTACGCCTGTTATAATTAAATCAATTTTTGGCGGTTTTACTTCTTGTCCTGTTGCGACCATCATTTGTTTTACTTTTTCAAATTGTTCTAAATCAACTATTTTAAAACATTTGCTTTCTTTCATAGCATTTGTCAACATGCTTTTAACACCGCTTCCAATTCCCTTAACATTGCCTTGACCACTTGCCAATGCTGCTAAAGCCGCAATACCTCCGCTGGGCACGCCCGTATCTTGGCATGATTGAGCCTTGCACTCAATATTGCTTATTGCAATTGATAGTACAGGGGCTGAACACTTATTAACAGGAACTACAATTTGTTGAACCTTTGTATCTTCATCAGCTAGTCCTAAAATACTGTAAGTGACAAGACTTAGAATTCCAACATAGAATTTTTTCATACAACCAGCTCCAATAAATAATAATAAAGAATGGTATAATTTAAAAACTTAAAAGATCTGTAAAATTTAGACACTGACTCATTAGGTACATTAATTTAACTATTAATATCAAGTTTTATGTTTTATTTTCAAAATAATACACTTGATTTCTTTTCTTTTTTAACTGACCTTACACAGTAAAAACCATCAAGGCGCACAATGGCTTTCAGGGAACTACAGAGGTTGAAGAGTAGTAGTGTGTAAGGTTAGATATATAACAGCGATGAAACGGTACAATTAGGCATCTTATTGGAGGGATGTCTACACTATGTTTGACCTTGTCATTGCCGCCGATATCCTCGGTATCATCGCATTTGCCCTGAGCGGGTTTCTCGTCGGGGTACGCAACCATCTCGATCTCCTCGGACTCATCATCTCCGCCTCCCTAACTGCCCTCGGTGGCGGTATCGTTCGGGATGTAATCCTCGGACGCACCCCTTTTGCGTTTAACGAATACTATCCCGCCATCACCGTTGTCACAACCATCCTTCTCATTTTTGCCTTTCGTCTCTATCGGCGTGAACAGTTGGAGCGTCAATGGCTCTTTGTCATCTCCGATACGATCGGTTTGGTGGCGTTCAGCATCACAGGAGCGTTGCTTGCCATTGAGGTAGAGTTCAACTTTTTCGGTGTGATGATTTTGAGCTTCCTCACCGCTGTGGGCGGGGGAGTTCTGCGCGACACAATGATCAACCAAGTCCCCTCGGTGCTTATCAGCGATTTTTACGGTTCTATCGCCGTCATCGTCTCTGTTTTACTGCTGATACTGGCTCACTTTGATATGATCACTACATTGGGTGTGGCGGGTGTAGCGGGATTTGCTATCGCACTGCGGTTACTTGCTTATACCAAACAATGGCATTTGCCTAAACTCACTATGGATTAACGATGTCAAAACTCAAAATACTTTTTGTAGCCCTTATTTTAGGGGGCGATCGATATCGGTCGCTATTTTGTCACGCCGAATATCTCCGATCTCAAAGAGATTCAACCCATACCGACCGCTTTTATGGAGTATCGACAAGAGGAGTGGGCAAAGAAGAATCGAGAGATGGAAATCACCCATAAATGGGTTCCTATGTCCAAAATATCGCCTAACGTCATCAAAGCGGTACTCATCGCCGAAGACGACGGTTTTTGGAATCATAACACTCCCTCTTGCCGAAGAGTTGAGTTCTGAATCGCCGATGAGCGAAAAATTAAACGATCCAGCCACCACCGAGTAATTTTTCCCCTTCGTAAAACACTCCGGCTTGTCCAGATGCTACGCCAAATACCGGCTCTTCGAGTTCAACACGGGCAGATGTTCCCTCGATATGCACGCGACATTTCACCGCCGTTGTCCGGTAGCGAAGTTTCACCTCACACGCAAACTCATGCCGATCATCGAACATATTGATATTCTCAAGTTCAACGTAACGACACTCCAAATCTTCGCGCGTTCCGACTACTATTTGGTTTGTTTCGGGCTTGATCT
>JACXUE010000156.1 GCA_014764075.1 Sulfuricurvum sp. | reverse complement strand
GCTTCATCGATGATGACAAACTTTCGTGAGATGGTGGTACCGCGCATATGGGCGATATCCATTGCCTCAATATTGTATTTTTTCATAAATATTTCGGTTGCGTTTTCACGTTTAACCGAATTGGTGTTGCCCGTGTACTCCACACGGGCATCGATGGAGCGTTTGCTTTGGTGCTCGATCGTAAAGTTAACGGCGGAATAGAGCGGGTACATAAAATAGCCCAGTTTTTGTTCTTCGTCCCCTTTGCGAAATCCGAGTTCCGCCACTTGGTCGTTGGAGGTAACGGTATTGCGTGCATAGACGATCCCCTCGACAATCCCCTCTTCGACAAGTTCAAGCCCCGCTTGGAGGGCAACAAGTGTTTTCCCCGATCCAGTAGAACCAGAGACGACGGTAACGTAGTTTTGGGGGTGAGTCATCATCGCATAATAGAATTTTTGTTCCAAATTGAGGGGGCGGACGAGCTCTTCGCTAAAATATTCACCGAAGCGGCGGTCGAAATCGCACCACTCGATTTGGTTATTGAAACAAAATGCGTGACGCTGAATCCCCGTTTCGTACATTTCGGAGGCGGTGCTGAGCGCTTTTTGGACAAAAGTGATCTGGTCGAAATTGTGGTGCTCTACGTCGGATGGGAGAGAAGGGGTCTCTTCGTATTCGTAGGTGTAGGCAAAATCGATTTGTTCGGGCGCTTCGACACTGCTGTTGCGGATGCTTTGGGTTTGAATCCCCAGAATCTCGGCGGCGATTCGAAATGACATATCGTTGGTGAGGAGGATTAGATCATAATCATCGGCGATTTCTCCGATTTTGGCATCATTGATCCCTTTGGCTTCAGTAAAGTTATGGGAAATCCGATAGTTTTCACGATGAACAATATAGAGATTGATGAGATTTGCCTCGCCCCCGTGTAAAGAACGGTCGAAATTGAGAGCGAGTCGGTAGTAGCGATCGTTTTTGCACGCCTCCGTATCGGTATGGTTTTGGACACATTCGGGAAGCTCGATGAAACTGATCGGCTCACCCCATGCCGCATCGGCGAGACGGAAAAATTCCCGTGCCTGAAACCCTGCTTCAGAGCGCATATCGTCTTTTTTGCTGTTGAGCTCGGCTAAAACGATGTTGGTAATCACGACCCCATTTTTGTTTTCGTCGCTGATTCGTAAAATGTTAGTCGGATCGTCTAAAATGACGGAGGTATCGAGTAGGTAGCAGTTTTGAGTGGCGTTTTCCACAAAGAACCCTTTGAATAGGAATCCTTTATGGTAGTGAAAAGAAGCTTAATTTCATACTTTTATTTGATGTTACGCACTTTACGTTCAAAGCCCGCAAAGCATCAGGGACAGCCTTGCCGATGGCTTGGTTCCAAAGCTAAAAAAAGCCAAGCAGTTGGCTTTTTTAACGCTTTTCACCCATACAACCTCCTAAAGCTTGCCATATCTTTCGGATATGGGAGAAACTAGCCCTTTTCGCCCTCGGTTTTATCGAGTGCATAAGGTCAGCTTTTATTTATAATAGGAGGTGAGCTTGCTCATGGTTCGTCCCATGTTGAGCAGAACCATATCAGCGATGACGAGCGCCGCCATTGATTCGGCAACGACCGAACCGCGCACGGCAACGCAGGGATCATGCCGTCCTTTGAGGGAGACGTTGACCCTTTCGTTGGTGGTGGTAATGCTCTCTTGATCGATAAAGATGGAGGGGGTCGGTTTGAAATGGACACGGATTAGAATATCGTCTCCGTTGCTCATCCCCCCTAAAATCCCCCCTGCATGGTTGGATTTAAAGCCCTTCGGAGTGATAGGATCGTTATTTTCACTTGCAAGGAGTTCTGCGCTGTGGATCCCCTCACCGATTTCGACCGCTTTGACGGCGTTGATCCCCATCATCGCCTCTGCTAAAACAGCATCGAGTTTGTAATAGAGCCCTTCGCCTAAGCCGATCGGGAGACCGCTGATTTTGACCGTAGCAACTCCGCCGACCGAGTCGTGGGCATTTTTCGCTGCCAAAATAGCCGCTTTTTGAGCCTCTTCGACGCTGGCATCGAGGGCATAAATGGGGCTGTTTTTAGGATAAGCAAAATCGAGAGATTGTGCTTCGATACCGTGAATGGCGCTGATACCGCTCTCGCACTCGATCCCCAGCGATTTCAACATCAGCTTTGCTACCGCACCTCCCGCAACGCGCGCCGCCGTTTCGCGTGCGGATGAACGCCCGCCGCCCCGATAATCGCGGAGGCCGTATTTGTGAAAATAGGTAAAATCGGCGTGTCCCGGACGGAAAATATCTTTGACGTTGGAGTAATCGCCGCTTTTTTGGCCGGTGTTGTAGATCACCATCATGATCGGCGTTCCGGTGCTGAGCCCCTCGAACACGCCGCTGAGGATTTCGACTTGGTCGGCCTCTTTGCGGGCGGTGGCAAATTCGTTTTGACCCGGTTTCCGACGATCCAATTCGCTTTGGATAAAGGCTTCATCGATAGCTAGCCCTGCGGGGACACCGTCGAGTACACATCCGATCGCTTTTCCATGCGACTCTCCAAACGTGGTTATCGTAAAACGTTCACCGAA
>JACXUE010000155.1 GCA_014764075.1 Sulfuricurvum sp. | reverse complement strand
AACTATGCCCACGTGCCGTGGCTCAAAAAAACGATGCGTAAAATCGATGAGACAACTCTGCCGCATCCGAGCGAAAAACTCGCCATCTTGCGCTATACCATCGATCACATGTCTGAGCTGGGGTACCGTATGATCGGGATGGATCATTTCGCGAAACCCGAAGATGAGCTGTTTAAAGCGATCGAAAAAGGGGAGTTGCACCGCAATTTTCAAGGTTACACCACTAAAGGGGGAGCCGATCTGATCGGAATCGGTCTCACCTCTATCGGTGAGGGAGTCGATTATTATGCGCAAAATTTCAAAGATATGGAGAGCTACGAGGCCTCCATCGATGGGGGAAAATTGCCGTATGAGAGGGGTGTGGTGTTGAACGAAGACGACCGCATCCGTCAATACGTCATCATGGAATTAATGAGTAATTTCAAACTCGACATTGCACGTTTTGAGCGGCTCTATGGCGTGAAGTTCGCGGAGTATTTTGCGGATGCGATTGAAGCGCTCAAACCGTTCGAATCCGATGGACTTCTCACCATCACCACTACGTCGATAGAGTGTTCGGCGACCGGAATGTTGTTGATCCGAAATATCGCGATGCCGTTTGATGCGTATATGAAACGGCACGCGTCGTCCGATAAAGCATTCAGTAAGACGGTGTGATCATGACACGGCAAGGTGAAATTTTTAACTTTAGCGCAACGTCGGATGCGTGTATCAAGTGCGGGAAATGTATCCCCGTCTGTACGATTCACAATGTCAATGCCGATGAGGTAACCTCTCCGCGCGGATTTATCGATCTGCTTGGGGCATACCAAAAAGGGTATTTAGAGCTGGACAAAAACGCCAAAGATATCTTCGAGAGTTGCTTTTTGTGTACCAACTGTACCGATGTTTGTCCCAAGGCGCTTCCGACCGATATGGTGATTGAACAGGTACGTGCCGATTTAGCGGATAAATACGGTATCGCATGGTTCAAAAAAGCCTTTTTCTACCTCCTCCGTCACCGCACGACGATGGATATCCTTTTTAAACTCGGATACGTTTTTCAGACGTGCGGATTCAAGATCAAAGAGCAAACCCAGTCGATGACGCCCCGCTTCAACCTCCCGATCATCAAAAAAGGACGATTGCTCCCCTCAATGGGACAAACCTCGTTTTTGAACAGCTATCCTGAAGAGATCAATCACGGCGGCAAGCGCCGGGTGGCGATTTTCATAGGCTGTCTAGGGAACTATAACTATACTGAGATCGGTAAAAGCCTTGTTGAAATTTTGGAAGCTTTGGGGATCGATGTCTTTATTCCTAAAAAGCAGTTATGCTGCGGGGCACCCGCTTATTTTACGGGGGATTTTGCCACCGTCGATCACAACGCAAAGAAAAACATCCAATATTTTGAGAGCTTTATTGATGAGGTCGAGGCGATCATCATCCCAGAAGCGACGTGCAGTGCGATGATCAAGATCGACTATGACCATTTCTTCCACGACCAGAGAGAGTGGCAAGCGCGTGCGAACAAACTCAAACACAAAATTTTTATGGCGACCGAGTGGCTGGAACAAAAGACGGAGCTCAAATCGCTCCTCGCCTCCAAAGGGCGCAGCGATCTAGTCGTCACCTATCATGATCCCTGCCACGCCCGTAAAATGCAGGGGATTTATAAAGAGCCCCGCGCGCTTGTGAGCCAAAACTACACGATCACTGAGATGAGCGATCCCAACGCATGCTGCGGATTTGGTGGGGTGACGATGCAAACCGAAAAATTCCATTATGCCCAAGCAGCCGGAAAACCCAAAGCCGCCATGATCGATAAAACGGGGGCGCAGGTTGTTACCGCCGAGTGTTCGGCGTGTCGTATGCAGATCAACAACTCGCTTCATGAAGCTCAAAGCGGCGTCGTGTTTAAAAACCCTATCGAATTAATCGCCGAGGCGCTCAAGGGATGACTACATCTGAGGTGAATGCGTTTTTAGAAACTTTTCAGACGCTTGTGATGGCTTCATTGACCCCAGAGGGGAACCCTCATGCCAGCACCGCCCCTTACGTTCGGGTGGAGAATTATTTTTATATCCTGATCAGCACCGTCGCTCAGCACGGACGTAATCTACTCCTTCATCCCCATGTTTCACTCCTTTTTGCCGAAGATGAATCCCAATGCGTCCAACCCTTTGCCCGAAAACGGGTGAGTCTTGAAGCGGTCGCATTCGAGATTCATCGTGACGATGAATTGTTTGCACGGGTAATCGAGCGCTTCAGAGCTCATTTCGATCCTGAACTTGTCACTTCGTTGACGCAGATGGGGGATTTTCACCTGTTTGAACTCTCCCCTCAAAGCGGCAGTGTGGTCATGGGGTTTGGCAAGGCGTATCGATTGAATGAAAATATAGAAGTACAAACCCAAATTATGGGACAGCATCATAAAGGAAAATCATGATTATCAATCCTAAAAGCATAGAGGTCACTACCGTCTATAAGTTGATGAGCAACACCATTTTTCCCCGTCCCATCGCATGGATCGCTACTGAGGGGGAGATGGGGGTGAATCTTGCCCCTTTTAGCTATTTTATCCCCGTATCCTCCGAACCACCGTGCGTGATGGTCTCCATCGGACCTAGTGAAGAGGGGGGGCTTAAA
>JACXUE010000018.1 GCA_014764075.1 Sulfuricurvum sp. | reverse complement strand
TTCCTTATTGTCAAGTATTCATACTATTTTACTAAGGTATTATTTCATAAGTCAAAAAAAGGGCGAAAGCCCTTTTGATTTTTAACGAGCTTTAACCAGTTCACGTACTTTTTTCTCCACGTTAGCTAAAGAATCAAAAGGTTTGAGGAGATAGTGATCTGCTCCGATCTTATGGCTTTGCAACACTTTATCGAGAGTTGAGTATGCCGTCATCATCACAACAACACACTCAGGATCTTTCTCTTTGATCGCTTCAAGGACACTGATACCGTCTTTTTGAGGCATCATGATATCAAGCAAAACCCCATCGTATTCCCCTTTTTTAAATCGGGAGAGAGCATTGAGTGGATTATCAAAATAGGTCACTTTGATATCACCAGAACGGGTAAATGCTTTTTCCAACATTGTACCAATTTGAACTTCATCATCAACAATCATGATACGCATTATTTCTCTTCTCCAAATAGATTTTTGAGGGCACTCCCCATCATTGCTTCATTCTTCTCGGTTACCAATATATCGAGAACGGCAAATACCTCTTGGCTCGCCTCTTCAATTTTACGAATCCGCTCTTCAATTTGGGCACGCGAACAGAGTTTTTTACCGTCACCGCAATCGGCAATCAATGCATTGGCTTGAGTATGTACCGTCGCATGAGGCGTTTCCAAACGACCGTACGATTTCAACATCCCAAATTGCTCTTTCCCGATACCGCTGTCATACCATTTGCCCAAACGGCACGAGTGGTGGTCAACCGCCTTAAAGGCGTTCTCTTGCCCAAACAAGAAGGCATAAACATTGTTTTTATAAATAACGTGATCGATTTTGGCCAAGTTACTGAAAATATAATTACTTATATCCATAATTTCATAGACGCTTCGAGAGGCGTTACGGTGAAAAATAGACATCCGATCTGACATTTTTGTCACTTCATGCTTGGTTGTCGATACGATCCCTGAGAGCTCTTCGGTTGCCGTTTCGATCTCATTGGTGTCTTGTTGCATAGACTGAATAACGATCTCAATCTCTTTGGTCGCCTTTTGAGTACGCTCAGCAAGCTTTCGTACCTCATCGGCAACAACCGCAAACCCTCGTCCGTGTTCTCCGGCACGGGCTGCTTCGATCGCCGCATTCAGTGCCAAGAGATTCGTCTGATCGGCAATATCTTTGATGAGTGCGATAACACTGGAAACTTCATGAGAACGGGAAACCAGATTAGAGGTAGTGGTAATTGTCCCCTCCATCAGTTCTGAGAGGGTATTCATATTATCATCGACATGCTTGGCTATTTTAAACCCCTCGTCGGAACCGCGCGCCGTTTCATTGGACTGTTCGACCATCTCTTTGAGCTTTTCAAGGATATCAACAAAAGCATGCTGTGTCGCATCCAACGCACCGCGAATGCTTTTTTGGTGCATCTGTAGCAATCCCCCCTCTTCGAAACCGACTGCAGTCGATTTTGTGAGGATAAACCCTTTAGCTCCATTGCTCAGATCTTTACGTATCACCGATGCTTCACACTCACCTACAACGATCTCTTTGAGCCCTTTAGAGATTTCACGGACAACCGCGTCTTTATTGGTAATGCCACTCGCTTTTGCATTAAAAAAGATCGGTTCGTCGTTTTTATCCAACACTACGACCGCCTCTTTGTCGCTCAAAGTGGCTATCTCTTTGTAGAGTGCCAATTCGCCGGCGATTATGTCCCGCTCTAACCGTAACAGATCAGCTTCTTCTTTATATTTTCTTGCTTCATTGCCAAAAAACATCTATTCTCCTTTATAGTTTTTAAGTCCGATCTCAAATACAGCACCCTCATCGACATTTCGAGCCCGTATCGTTCCGCCATGTTTGTCGATAATCGCTTTGGCGACGTTCAAACCGATCCCCATGCTCTTTTTTTTCTCTCCGGCAATCGAAAAATCAAAAATCCCCTCCAATACATTTTCAGGAATTCCTCCGGCATTGTCAGCTAATTTTACACTAATCTCGTCCTCATTGCATAACAAAGTTATGTCGATTATTCGATTTTCGTATGGAATTTCCCCTTTTTCAAACTCATCAAGCGCATTATTGATGATAATGATCCATACCTGCTCCAGCCGCGTCGATATCCCCATTGTCATGCACCCGTTCGGATCGTATTCACTCGTTAGAGAAAAAAGCTCACCGTTGACTCGGATCGGGACAATATGTTTGGCACGGTTAAGGATGATCCGCAAAGCATAAATGAGGGTCATATGGACATTACACTTTCTCATCTCCTCTTTTCCCGTACCGGCAAATTCATACATCGATCCCACAATCGACTCGATCCTCTCTATCCCCTCATATATCGGTTTAAACAAGACATCGGCATCTTTGACTTTATCTTCGCAATCCCATTTTAAAAGTTCCAAATTCCCTTTGATATAGGTGATCGGCGTATTAATCTCGTGGGTAATCGCAGCGGCTAGCCTCCCGACGCTGATGAGTTTCGCATCACTGATTTTCTCCTCTTTGAGCCTCTCCATATCACTCACATCGACAAAATAGAGGACATGATACTCCTCGTTTTGAATCAACGGGTTAGTCATCGAGCTCATATGAACGGTATAGTAGGTTTTGACCCCTGCCGTATCTCTCAAAATAATCCGTCCGTTGATATGCCCTTTTTTCAACTCTTTTATGATAAATTCAAGCCCCTCTTTTTGGGAGCATTTGTTACGCATAATCGGCAATAACCCCTGATGGGTCTCAATCATCCATGACCGCAGGGCACAACATCGGGTCAAATCATCGAAATTATGATATCCGTTCACCTCCAAAAACTTCCGATTCGCCATAATCGCTTCATATCGGTGATCAAACAAAACCGCCAAAGAGGTATCACAATTGATCAACTGTTTCATACTCTCCAAAATCGCCCGCTTCATTTCACTCACGTCATGGGCGATAAAAACGATCTCTTCGATATCGTTGCGGTTATCCAACACCGCATAGATCGTCGAATCGACGGTAATCGTCCGATTGTCTTTGCCGATAATTTCGATAATCCCCCGATAGATTTCACCCGATTCCAGTTTCGATCGTACCAATGTACGAAGATAGATCCAAAATCGCTTATCGACAAATCGGAGCCAATATTTACCCACCATCTCTTCGGCTTCCAACCCTATCAACGTTGTCAGAAGCGAATTGACTTCCGAGATCATCCCGTTTTGCCGAATCCGAATCAATAAAGCCGTTTTTGAGATCGAGCCGAACATCAGCTCAATCTGTTTGTACGCCCGTTTTGCTTGTTTCGCTTCCAACGATTGGGCAATGAGCCGTTCAACAACTTTTTGTACCGCACTGGGGAGGAGAGGTTTGAGGAGATACTTATCTACACCGACATCGATCGCTTGTAAAAAGAGATCGCTTCCGTGTGCACTGGAGATGACCACCGTTTTGATCGTCGGATTTGCTTTTTTACTACGGCTTATGATTTCAAAAACCTCTCCGTTCATCTGCATCGGATGGAGAATCAGTAAATCAATCTCGCCAAACGTTTGGGGGAAAGCGGAACGAACGACGACTTCGGCATCAAATGTTTCCAAAACTTTTAAAAATGGGTCTTGATTACTAAGAGAGTGTTCGCCGATCGTCCAATCACTGACATAAACAATTTTTATATTTTTACCCATAACGTACCGTTCTTTTTTTATAACCATACACCATATTCTTTTCATCTTTGTGTAAAGTTCTTAGGATACAATCATGCACACAATTTTCAAAGGATTATAAAAATGAATAAATTACTATTCATTCTCCTCACATGTCTGGCACTTCATGGTGATGACATCTATGAGGGAGATCTCACACCTGCTGAGGCTCACGAGATGCAAAAAAAAGGGGAAGCGATTATCGTGGATGTACGCACAACTCTCGAGTTCATCTACACCGGACATGGTGAAGGGTTTATCAATATCCCCGCATTCGAGTGGACCTATATCCCCAAATCGGTAGAAGAGCGGGTCAAAAGTGCCGAATTTGAGCTCAAAACTGACAAACCCAAAGGGCACATCGAGGTTCAAAAACTCTACGATGCCAAAGAAGTATTCAACAAAAACTTCGTCAATGATGTTATGAAAGCGATGAAACTACGCAATACCGATGCCGTTATTCTCGTATGTCGTAGCGGACCGCGCTCCAAAGCGGCGGCGAATATCCTCGCCAAAGAGGGGATCAAAGCCTACAACCTCGATAACGGATTTATGTTCGGATGGAAAGAGGCAAAACTCCCCTATGATGGGTATTAAAAACGTTTGATCCCCTTTTTTTAAATCACTTCGCGTTCTAGTGCGTCAACCCTTTTTGGTTAGCTTCACACCCATCTCCAAATGATGGGTATAGGGAAATTGATCAAATGCCGCCATCGCATCAACAGTGTGCGTTTGAGAGAGCATCTCTAAATCCCTCAACAATGTTTTAGGATTACAGGAGATGTAGAGGAGATGATCGAACCGCGAGGCAAACGCACACGGCTCCTCTCCCAACCCCGCACGCGGAGGGTCAACAAAGAGGGTCTTGAGGTGATATTGGGACATTTTTAACCCCTCAAGACGACGAAATGCACGAACCCCATCGAGCGCTTGAGTAAATTCTTCGGCGGATAGACGGACAAACTCGATATTCTCCACACCGTTGAGAGCCATATTCTGTTTGGCGGCATAGATAGAGGCTTTGGAGATTTCGGTCGCCAATACCCGATCGAACTTGGAGGCAAAGGGGATTGTGAAATTTCCGGCACCGCAGTACAGTTCCAGCAAATCACCGCCAATCCCTTCTAGCTGCTCAAGCGACCATCCGATCATCTGCTCGTTCACTTTGGGATTGGGCTGGGTAAAACTGTTTTCGATATGGACATAGCGATAGTCGCGTCCGCCAATACAAAGCGTTTCGGTAACATAATCTTGGCTTAAAATCACTTTTTGTTTACGGCTCCGCCCAATCACATACACACCGAGCCGTTTTTCGAGTTCAAGCGCTTTGGCTCTCCACTCCTCATCGAGCGCTCTGTGATAAAGCATACTGATGGTCATCTCACCATCGCGCGAGGTCAAAAAATCAACACCGAATAGCTTATGGGCGATCCCTAAATCGGTGATTTGAGGAAGGAGTTTCTCCATAACGTTTACGATATGAGGAGAGACGATACTGCACCGCTCAATTTGGACCGCCCCCTGACGATCGAGTCGGCTCATCGCATACGACATCCCGCCATTGTTATGATAGATTTTAAACTCGGCACGGGAACGGTAGTGTTCTTCCGGCGATTGAGCGATAAAGAGGTCTCTGTTATAGAAAGGTTTGAACATATCTTTGACTGCGGAGACCTTACGTTCTAGTTGAGCCTTATATCCCTCTGCATAATCGCGACAGCTACCGCAAAGACCAAAATACTCACACTGCACGAATTAAACCTTTTTCTCTATTTGACACTGGCAATGAGGTTGCCTATGAGGAGATTCCACCCATCAACCATAACAAAGACCAATATCTTGAACGGCATCGAGATCATAACCGGAGGAAGCATCATCATCCCCATCGACATCAAAATTGAAGCAACGACCATATCGATGACCAAAAACGGCAAAAAGAGCAAAAAGCCGATCTCAAATGCCGTTTTCAACTCACTGATGACAAATGCGGGGATCACAATGGTGAGAGGTACCTCTTTGATCGATTGGGGATTTTCCATGTGGCGAATGCGCAAGAATAGCGCCAAATCTTTCTCACGTGTATTGCGCACCATGAAGTTTTTAAACGGTTCAGTCGTCTTTTCAAACGCTTCATCATAGGTAATTTTCTCTTCGCTATAGGGTTTGATCCCCTCATCGTACGCTTTGGTCGCCACAGGTTCCATCACAAACACCGTCAAAATAAGAGCCAACATCACCAATAACTGAGTAGGAGGAACCTGCTGTGTCCCCAACGCCTGACGCAAAAAACCGAACACGATGACAAAACGGGTAAACGTCGTCATCACCAGCACCAAACTCGGCGCCAAAAACAAAACGGTGAGAACGAGGAGGACGTTTAGAGAACTCACCACCTCTTCAGGTGTTTCGGGAGCGGTGAGGTTGAAGTTCATGACAGGAACTTGGGGGTCGGCTCCCCATAACAACGGCGACAAAAGGAGAAATAGCGAGAACAAATAACGCATTATTTCACTTCAGCAGCTGCGGCAGGAACATCCAACGCCGGAGCGGCTCCCACTACCTCGGTCGCGTTAGGGGTGGCGCTTAAACCCGCTTGATCCAAAATTGTTTTTTCCATTTCCCCTCTTTTCTCCGCTTTTGCACCAAAAAAATAGAGTTCGACACGGCGATTTTTCGCTCGCCCCTCTGCCGTAGCATTGCTCGCTATCGGACGGAACTGAGCAAAACCGGCAGCATGGAGACGCTCAGGCCTAATTCCATCCATCATCAGCTCTTGCAATACGGCGATAGCACGAGCGGTCGAAACTTCCCAGTTGTCTCGGTAGGGGCTGGTACGCCCTGGATTGGAGTCGTCGGTATGACCGCGAACGCTCACCTCCACTTCGTTCGGCAGCTCCTGAACGATCATTGAAATCCGTTTAAGAAACAAAATCGCATCTTCATCTTCGATTTTCGCACTTCCCTCTTTGAATAAAAGGGATGCTGGGAGCTGAATCACAAATCCGTCTTGAGACTCTTCGAGACTGACCGAGGGGCCTTTTCCTTTCTCTTTCATCTCATTGATTTCCGCCACCGCTTCGGTGATTCGGTTCACCGAATCACTCGTTTCGTCTTCACTTTCGATCGGTGTAGCAATTTGCAGACGGCGTTTAGAAATTTCCGTTTGCTCTCCCCCTTCTAGCACCGACATCGCTCCGGCGAGCGATCCGATCGCTTCAGAGACCTTTTTGGCATCCATCGACGACATCGAGAGGAGCAAAACGAAGAAGCATAACAGCAATGACATCAAATCCCCGAATGCGGCTAGCCACTCAGGCATACACTCTGGACAATCCGGACATTTTTTCTTACCCATCTATGTGCATCCCCTATGAGTCGAACTGACTCACCCGCTCAGCCGGCGGGAGGTAGGCCAAGAGCTTAGCTTCGAGGGTACGGGGATTATCTCCCGCTTGGATCGACATGATCCCCTCTAAAATCATCGCTTTGGTCAAATCTTCATCGGCATTACGGACATTGAGGATATTGGCAATCGGTCCGCCGAAAATATTTCCGATCATCGCGCCGTAGAGTGTTGTCAACAACGCAACCGCCATAGAGGGTCCGATCGCACTGGGATCGGCCATGTTCAAAAGCATCGCAACCAGACCGATCAAGGTACCGATCATCCCCATCGCTCCCGCTAGTCCCGACCATGTACTAAAGATAGCAGCGTTTCCTTTGTGCCGCTCGCTTGTCTGCTCCATCTCGATCTCCAAAAGGGCTCGTATCGTATCAGGTTCGTTCCCATCAACCGCCATTGAAAGCCCTTTTTTTAAAAATTTGTTCTCTTCGCTGTTAGCCGCTGCTTCAAGTGCCAAAATACCGTCTCGTCGGGCCTGCGTTGCGTAACCAACCAATTTTTGAATTAATTCGGGACGGTTGTCGATCGTCGGTTTGATCGCCACCATGAAGATTTTTACAAAAATCTTCATTTGTTCCATTTTGAACGCAATCAACAACGCTCCAATAGAACCTCCGACGACAATGAGTACCGATGGAATATCAATATATGGACCAATACCAACTCCCATCATCATTGATGCGATTAATAATCCTAAAACCAATACCAACCCGATGACCGTACCCAAGTCCATCCTACGTACCTTAAAAAAAATTGAGTTCTTTAAAACGGTTATGATACCACAAGTTCAACGGGGTTTTCGATTAAATTAATGGAAATTTGATAAGATTACACCAATTCTTTAGAGGAGTATCGATGAATCTCTCCATCGTTATTTTGGCTGCCGGCAAAGGGAGCCGTATGAAATCGCCCAAAGCAAAGGTTCTCCATGAGATTAGCGGGCGAGAAATGCTCTATTACAGTATCAAAGCCGCACTTGAAATCACCGATGACGTCATTGTCGTGGTAGCTCACCAAAAAGATGCCGTAATCGCTGCGATGAAGAAATATTTCGATCACCTCACTTTCGTCACTCAAGACGTCGAAAATTTCCCTGGTACGGGGGGGGCTATGATGGGGGTACGCCCCCGCTATGAGGATGTATTGGTGCTCAACGGCGATATGCCTCTCATCACACGCTCTTCCATCGAGAAATTTATCGCCAACCCCGCCGATATCGTCATGTCGGTTATCCCACTCGATAATCCCTTAGGCTACGGACGTGTCATCATTGAAAACGATCAAGTGCTCCGTATTGTCGAAGAGAAAGACGCAACCGATACCGAAAAAGAGATCAACACCGTCAACGCCGGAGTTTATGCGTTCAAACACCACGTACTCCAAACCTATCTTCCCCGCCTCTCTAACGCCAACGCTCAAAGGGAATACTACCTAACCGACGTTATCGAGATGGCGCGCAACGATCATTTATCCATCGCACCACTTTATGTCGAAGAGGTGGAGTTTAAAGGGGTCAACTCCAAAAACGATCTTGCCCAAGCGGAGATCATCATGATGGATCGGCTCCGCCGCGCATGGATGGATGTGGGGGTAATACTGCAACTCCCTGAGACGATCTATATCGAGGAGGGGGTCAAATTCGAGGGAGAATGTATCGTAGAGAACGGTGTACGTCTTTGCGGAAACACCCTTATCTCTAACTCCCATATCAAAGCCCACAGTGTAATTGAAGATAGCGTGGTCAAAAATTCCGATGTGGGACCTCTCGCCCACCTTCGTCCCTTGAGTGTTCTCGAAGACACCCATGTCGGAAACTTTGTCGAGGTGAAAAAATCAACCCTCACGGGAGTCAAAGCGGGACATTTGAGCTATTTGGGGGATGCAACGATCGATAAGGGTACCAACATCGGCGCGGGAACCATCACCTGCAACTACGACGGAGTTAAAAAATACCAAACCATCATCGGCAAAAACGTTTTCGTCGGTAGCGATACCCAGCTCGTCGCCCCCGTAGAGATTGCCGATGACGTCATGATCGCCGCCGGAACCACCGTCACAGCGGGGAAATACGAGAGCGACATCCTCATCCTCAGCCGTACCCCTATCCGCAAAGTAGCGGGATTTTTTACCAAATTTTTCGGCAAAGGGAAATAATGCAGATTCCTTCCGATCTTCTCGCCGGCAAAAAAATCCTCTTGGGTGTCACCGGATCGATCGCGGCATACAAATCGCTCGAACTTCTCCGTCTCTATATCAAAGCGGGTGCCGATGTACGCATCGTTATGACCCCTGCCGCTAAAAAGTTTGTCCAACCACTGAGCTTTGAAGCCCTCAGCCGTAACCGTGTCCTTGATGACTCCAACGAATCGTGGGCGAATGATTTCAACCATATCAAAATAGCGCAGTGGGCAGATCTATTCATTATCGCCCCCGTTACCGCCAACACCATCGCCAAACTCGCCAACGGCATCGCCGATACGATTCTCACCCAATGCGCCCTGGCCTATCCAGGGATCAAACTCCTCGCCCCCTCCGCCAATACCAACATGATCCAAAACCCGATGATCCAATCCTCCCAAAAAATGCTCGCCATCGCCAACTATGAGATCATCGCCACCCAAACCAAAGAGCTGGCGTGTCAAGTTGTAGGTGATGGTGCCATGGCAGAACCACAGGAGATATTTTGGCATTCGGCACGGGCATTGCTCCAAAACTCATTTTGGCAGGATCGACGCGTCATCGTCACGGGAGGGGGAACGATCGAAAAACTCGACGATGTCCGAACCATCTCCAACCGCTCCAGCGGTAAAATGGCCTCAGCACTTGCCGCCGCTCTCTTTTTACGCGGAGCCGATGTCAACCTGATTGCAACCCGATTTGAACCCAATCTTCCGACATCGATTCACACCATCGAGGTGGAGAGTTCTGAGGAGATGAGGGAATATCTCACCGATTCGATCCGCATCGCCAAAAAAGGGAAACTCTCCAAACCCTCACTCATTCACGATGCTCCGATAGCCCTGATCCAAAAAGAGCCGTACCTCTTTATGGCGGCCGCCGTGAGCGATTATGTCCCGACCCATCCGCAGAGTGGAAAACTCAAAAAAGAGATGCTCGGAGAAACATGGAGTATAACCATGAAACAAAATGTTGATTTGCTCAAATCATGCAACAAAGAGGGGATCAAAACCGTCGCGTTCAAAGCCGAAACCGATCCCACCGTTGCCTTTGAAAACGCCAAAAAGCTTTTGGCTACAAAAGGTGCCGACGCCGTATGTCTCAACATTATCGATCAAAGCAACCCTTTTGGAAGCGATACCAACCAAATCGATTTTATCACTCAGGACATGAGGGTCAAACTTCCTCAAAGTGATAAGTTGACCCTCTCACTCACACTTTTAGATCAAGCAGCATCCCTATGAGCAACCGCCCAAGCCATATAGCGATTATCATGGACGGAAACGGCCGTTGGGCGGAAGCACAAGGTCGCAATCGAAGTCACGGACATGAACAGGGTGCTGAAATCGTCCGAACGATTACAAGCTATTGTTCCAATCATCCTGAAATCGATCAACTAAGCCTCTATGCCTTTAGTACCGAAAATTGGAAACGTCCGAAACTCGAAGTCGAATTTTTGATGAAATTGCTCGAAAAATACCTTAAAAGCGAACGTTCCACCTATCTGAATAACAACGTCCGTTTTGAACCTATCGGTGATCTCTCGATATTTTCCAAATCGCTTCGTAAAGTGATCGATGATCTTCAAAACGCAACTCACGACTGCAACGGATTGGTACAAAATTTGGCACTCAACTATGGAGCACGGGATGAGATCGTTCGCGCAGTCAACAATTTGCTCCCCCACACTCCAATCACCGTCGAACAACTGAACAACGCGCTCGACTGCAAGCACAATATCGATCTGCTGATCCGAACGGGGGGAGACCACCGCCTCTCCAATTTTCTCCTTTGGCAATCCGCCTATGCCGAACTCTTTTTTACCGATACCCTTTGGCCCGATTTCACGACCAAAGAACTCGAAACCATCATCAAAAAATTTAGAACGGTCGAAAGACGCTTTGGAGGATTGAACTAATGGAATTATTTATCGCAGTTATATTGGGGGCTTTGATCGGATCGTTTTTGAACGTCCTCATTATCCGCACTCCACTCGATCAAAGCGTCTCTTTTCCCGCATCGCATTGTATGAGCTGCAACACCCCCCTTCGCCCATGGCACAACATCCCGATCTTCTCATGGCTATTCTTACGCGGGAAATGCGCTTTTTGCGGAACCAAAATTTCGGCTCAATACCCTATCATCGAAATCCTAAGCAGTCTCATTTTCCTCTCTAGCGCGATAAAATTGGGGATTAATTTTCAAGCGTTCGGTGTAGCGCTTACGTTCGATCTGCTTCTTGCCCTCTCGGTGATCGACTACCGCTACAAAATGGTGCCCGACAGCATCAACCTCTCCGCCCTTACCGTGGCGATTTTCAGCGCCTCCTCTCTTGGACAGATCGGTTACAATTTTTCCAACGCTCTTTTGTTCGCAGGGGGGTTTACGTTACTGCGTTTTTACCTCTCCTACGCTATCAAAAAAGAGGCAATGGGCGAAGCTGATATCATGATCGCCGCAACCATGGGGGCATTACTCGGAATCCAACTAGGTCTCGTATCCATTTTTGTCGGAGCAGTCTTAGCACTTCCAGCACTGCTGTTGACACAAGGAGAGAGTGAAGATTCCAAACAACTCCCTTTTATCCCATTTTTGGCAATGGGGTGCTGGATCGTGTTAATGTTCGACACCTATGTAAGCGCGTATTTGGCGGGGCTATATGGATAAATTACGCCGATATCTTTTATCCAACCTATCGATTCAGTTTTTCTCGATCTTTTTACCCCTTTTCGCGATCGCATCGGTTATCTTTATGATCAAACTCGCTACCTATACGGCGGTGATACGGTTGAGTCTGCTAGAGATGGGGAAACTCTATCTCTTCGTATTGCCCGAACTTTTGTTTTATACTCTCCCCATTGCGTTCGTTGTCGGGGGTGCCCTCACCCTCTATCGCCTCTCCAACGATAATGAAACGGTGGTTGTTTTCTCTTTGGGGATCTCCCCCGCATTTATCGCACGGGTCTTGGCGGTTCCCGCATTTTTGCTCTCCGTATTGCTGTTTGTAAACTATTTAGTCATCACCCCCTATATTAAAATCATCTCTAGTAATTTTTTGGATCAAAAAAAGGCGGAAGCTAAATTCAACCTTAGCGCCTCCGAATTCGGTCATAACTTTGGCGATTGGATGCTCTTTATCAATAGCAGCGATGAGACGACCCATACGTTCGGCGATGTGGTGTTATTCAACAAAGAGATGAAAGAGGAGATCCTCATCACCGCTGAAAAAGCGAAACTTATCAACAAAAACGGTGTTCTACAGCTCCATCTTGAACAAGGCAAGGGTTACAGCTATGATAACGACATGCTCAAATTGATGGTTTTCAAAACCGCTAATATCAACGATATGCTCAATACCGATCCGACAGTCTATCGCAATGCTTTTGATTATTGGATCAATCCGGATCGCCGCGATAAAAAAAAGAAGCTTCTGATCACCAATACTCTCTTGAGCCTCTTTCCCCTCATTTCGATCTATTTGATCATCGCTTTGGGGATCGTCCATGCCCGTCACCAAAAACGGTGGATCTATTTATGGCTCTTTCTCTCTATTGTCGGATACTATTCAGTCACCATCATCTCCCAAAAATGGCTCGGTTATCATACCATTTGGATCGTTTCCGCTCTATGGATCATCATCACCTACGGTTTTTATAGACGTCTAGTGGGGAGCCGTTTTTGAGTCGCGCCAAAATCACCCTGAGCTATAACGGCTCGGCGTTTATGGGCTCTCAGCAACAACCTAATACCGACAACACCGTCATGGGGAGTCTGATTACCGTACTCCATCGTCTCAAAATCACCGCTGCCCCCAAGGCCTCCGGTCGCACCGATCGGGGAGTTCATGCCACCCATCAGGTCATCCATGTCGATCTCCCCGATTTTTGGGATGATTTGGAGCGACTCAAAGAGATGCTCAATGTCCAACTCCCTTCCGCCATCCGGATCCAACGTATAGAATGGGTTGATAGCGGCTTCCATGCCCGCTACAGTGCCAAACGTCGCGTGTACCGATACATTATCAAGGAGGGAAAAATCAACCCGTTTGAAGACAATTTTATCACTTTCGTCCCCCATATCAACCGCGACGCGATTGC
>JACXUE010000154.1 GCA_014764075.1 Sulfuricurvum sp. | reverse complement strand
ACGATGAGCGTCCGATGGTGAGCAAAGGTTTCAATCAAAAACTCTTTCATGCGCCCAACTCCGCTGTGACATACGCCAATGCCGCCTCTTTGGCTTCACCCAATTTCGACGCATCTTTTCCACCCGCTTGGGCAAAATCGCTCCGTCCGCCGCCGCCGCCACCGAGGATCGGTGCGACCGCCTTGATCCAATCACCCGCTTTTACCGCCGTGTTTTTGGCGCCCGCCGCGAGGAGTACTTTATCATCTTTCACTTGGAACAAGATCACCGCAACCGATTCGTGCTGATTTTTCAACTCATCAATCCGCTCTTTGATATCTCCCGCTCCCAGTTCAGCAACGACAACCGCCGTATTGCCCATCATACTCACGCTAAGTTCCTCTTTGACCGATGAAGCCAATGCCGCCATGTCATGTTTGAGGGTTTTTACTTGCTCTTTGAGACGCTCGATACCGGCCAACACATCGCGGTTTTTCACCGAGACTTCGACCGATTCGAGGAGATGGCGTTGTTGTTTAAACAGATTGTACGCCGCATTACCGCACACCGCTTCAATGCGGCGAACTCCGGCGCTCACGCCACTTTCTTTGAGGATGATAAACGTCCCAATCGAGGCGGTATTATCGACATGGATACCGCCACAAAATTCGACTGACGCGGTTCCGAAATTGACCACACGGACAGTATCGCCGTATTTTTCCCCGAACTGCGCTTTCGCACCCAATTTTTTTGCATCGTCGATGCTCATCTCACGAGTCAACCCCTCCAGCGCATGGAAGATATGATGATTCACCCGCTCTTCGACCAATGCGATCTCTTCACGAGACATCGCTTTTGGGTGGGAAAAATCGAAACGGAGACGATTATGTTCGACCAACGATCCCGCTTGGCTGATATGATCACCCAAAATCTCATACAACGCTGCATGAAGCAAATGGGTTGCCGAGTGGTGTTTGGCAATCTCGTTGCGCAATGGATCAACCATCGCTTCGACCGTTTCGCCGACGCTGATGGTTGACGAAGTCTCGATGTGCGAAAGGTTCAATCCGTGAAATTTTTTAGTATCGAGAACAGAGGCTTTCTCACCCAATACCCCCGTGTCTCCGCACTGTCCACCGCTCTCGGCGTAAAACGGGGTCTCTTCGAGAAGCACCCAACCGCGCTGAGAGGGATGAAGTTGATCAACGCGCTCAAAACTCTCACTGAGGAGCGCTTGAACTTTGACCGGTGCTTTGGTATAACCATATCCAATAAAGGTGTTGACACCAAATGTTTCGAGAAGGGCTTTAAAATCCCCCTCAATGTGTGCGTCGCCCGAACCTTTCCACGCCGCTTTCGCCCGACGGCGCTGTTCATCCATTAGACGCTCAAATCTCTCGACATCGAGACTCATGTTCTTTTCACGGAGCATATCTTCGGTCAAATCGAGTGGGAATCCAAACGTATCGTAAAGTTTAAACGCCACTTCGCCGCTGAAAACCTCTTGGGTATTTTTGAGCTCTTCGTTGAACAGTTCGATCCCAGACTGAATCGTTTTAAAAAAACGCTCCTCTTCGAGCATCATCTGCTCTTTAAGGACACTCAGTTTTTCGATGATGTAGGGGTATTGTTTCCCCATTACTTCCGCAACGGTATCGGCAACCTCAAACATAAACGGCTTAGTAAATCCAAGGAGATATCCATGGCGCACCGCACGACGCAAAATTCGGCGCAACACATACCCTCGCCCCTCGTTAGAGAAGTTTGTCCCCTGAGCAAGGAGGAACGTAACGGTACGGATATGATCGGCGATAACGCGGTATGAGGCTCCCGTAGCATAAACATACGGCTTGCCGATCAACGCTTCGACTTTGCGGATAATCGGCATAAAGAGGGAGCTGTCGTAGTTGCTGGTAACCCCTTCGAGTACCGCCGTGGCACGCTCCAACCCCATCCCCGTATCGATAGAAGGTTTTGGGAGCGGGATCAGCGGTCCATCTTTGACTTTTTTCTCGTACTGCATAAATACGAGGTTCCAAATCTCCAAGAAGCGATCGCCATCACCCCCCATGTAATCCTCTGGACCGTTGAAGTGTTCCGCACCCTGATCGATAAAGATCTCTGAACACGGTCCGCACGGTCCGGTTTCCCCCATCTGCCAAAAATTATCTTTATCCCCCATACGCATGATCCGATCGGCGGCAATATGCTTTTTCCAAATCTCTTCGGCTTCGTTATCGCTCTCATGGACGGTGACCCAGAGCTTCTCTTTTGGTAATTTCATCACTTCAGTGACAAACTCCCACGCGTAGGCAATTGCCTCCTCTTTGAAATAATCTCCGAAACTGAAATTTCCGAGCATCTCAAAAAACGTATGGTGACGGGCAGTATGACCGACATTTTCAAGGTCATTGTGTTTTCCACCCGCACGGATACAGGTCTGTGCACTGGTAACACGCGGGTTTGAAGGGATAGGGATATCGCCTGTAAAGATCGATTTAAACGGTACCATCCCCGCATTGGTGAACAACAAGGTTGCATCGTCGGGAACAAGCGGGGAGCTTGGGGTTCGCTCGTGTTGTTTGGATTCAAAAAAGGCCAAAAAGGCTTCTCGGACATCTAGCATAAGGTTACTCGCAATGATTAAAATTGCGCGATTATAGCGAAAGATGGCTTT
>JACXUE010000017.1 GCA_014764075.1 Sulfuricurvum sp. | reverse complement strand
CCTACTGCCAAAAGGTTTATTGACATAATAAAAGCAAATATATAACGCATTAAAGCACCTCACAATAATATCACTTCTTATTGTATCGCATAAAACTGTGTCAAAGCCAAAAGAGAAACACAGTTAATATTTTTCAGCTTTATCATAGCCGTTAATGCTACACTATCCACACTATTTTTTGGAGTGTATCATGTCTAACCGTCTCGCCCTCGAAGACTCCCCCTACCTGCAACAACACCGCGACAATCCACTCGATTGGTATCCGTGGTGCGATGAAGCGTTCGAAAAAGCACGCCTAGAGCACAAAGCAATCTTTATCTCCATCGGGTACAGCAGCTGCCATTGGTGTCACGTGATGGAGCATGAGGTGTTTGAAAACCCGCAAATTGCCGAGTTTGTCAATCGCCACTTCGTCTGCATCAAAGTGGATCGCGAAGAGCGCCCCGATATCGACAAACACTACCAAGAACTCCATATGCTCCTGAACCGCCGATCAGGGGGATGGCCTCTCTCAATCTTTTGTACTCCAGAGAACAAACCCTTTTATGCCGCAACCTATATCCCACCGCACAATCACAATCAGATGATGGGATTTAGCGAGCTCACCGCCATCATTGCCGAAAAAGTGGCGCAAAATGACGAAAAACTGTTTCAAAACGCCGAGGAGATAATGACCTTTATGCGTCCGAAAAATGAAAGCGTTCAAGCCACCGTACTGAACGAATCCATCATCAGCCAATTTATTCGCCAAGCCGAACACAACTACGATGAGACCAACGGTGGATTTTCCAAAGCACCTAAATTCCCCCATGCTTCTACCCTTAAAACGCTTTTGCTGATCGATCGGCTCCACAACGATCCAAAAATCCGCTCCGTTGTAACCCATACACTCGATTCGATGACTCTTGGGGGGATGTATGACTTAATCGACGGCGGATTTTGCCGCTACAGTACCAACGAGGCGTGGCTCATCCCCCATTTTGAAAAAATGACCTATGACAATGCCCTACTCTGCGAACTCTACGCTATGGCAGGGCAAATTTATGGCAACGACCATTATCTCCGTATCGCTCGTGAAAGTGCCGATTTTATGATGTCGTTCATGATGGAAGATGACCTCTTTTACAGTGCCAGCGATGCGGACAGCGAGGGGGAAGAGGGAAAATATTTTATCTACACTTACGATGAGATCATCACCGCACTCGAAAAGCTCTCCATCCCCAACGTGGAGGATGCGGCGAAAACGATCGGAGCTATGAGAGAGGGAAATTTCGAGGGGCATTGCATCATCAGACTCACCGATACGAATCGTCCCGAATGGTTTGAGCCGCTTTGCCGTGAGCTAAGTGTATTGCGCCAAAGCAGAACCTACCCGTTTATCGACCGTAAAGTGATTACGGCGTGGAATGCGATGATGATCAAAGCCCTTTTCGTTTTGGGTAAAAGCAATTCTCACTATATTGATCAAGCGGTTTCCTCATTGAGAAAATTGATGGAGGTTATGGTGATCGACGGTCATCTCAAACACTCCGCCCTTATCCACAAAGAACCGAAAATTGACGCTTTTTTGGAAGATTACGCCTATCTTTGCGATACATTGATCGAAGCCTATCAGTCAACATTCGAGGAGCGTTATCTCATCGATGCGCAGCGTTATGCCAATAAAGCGCTGGAACTCTTTTATGAGGGGGGCAAATGGTATTTCAGCCGAGGCGATTTTACGACAATTGCCGAACTTGATGACGGTACCTACCCCAGCGCCCTTGGGATCATGGTGGGGGTTTTACAACGTCTAGGGCTCCTTGTCGATAGTAAATACACCCATTTCGCGTTTAAAAGTCTCGAATACGTCTCTTTGAAACTGATGAAAACACCGATCTACTATCCAACCCTCACCGCCGACGTCATATGCCATCTCAAAAAACACCGTTTAATCAAGCACCGCTCCTCTGAGTTATCACATATAAATCAGATTTTCCCATATCCCTTTGTTCTTCTCAAAAATGATGAAACTCTCGAATCGTTTATGATTTGCGGTGAAGATTCATGTTTTGCATCCACTCATGAAATCACTAAACTTGACGATTTAATCCAATCAACGCTACAATGAAAAAAATATTGGAGTAAATCATGAGTGCAAAGGGTGCAATGGCAAAAGCCGAAATCATCGAAACCGAAAATCTCGAAAAGGTTATCCACGATGATCGCCGCAAAACCAAAGAAGAGAATCAAAAAGAGCGCCACTTAAAAAGTCAAAAAGAGGAGCGTCTCCCCGTATGGGTTAAAAAATCGGTTTTAGAATACGAAAAGGAACTCAAAAAACTCCAAATCGAGCTCCTCAAACTTCAGAACTACATCAAAGACAAAGGGCTTAAAGTGCTTATGATCTTCGAGGGACGTGACGCAGCCGGCAAAGGGGGGACGATCAAACGAATTACCGAACATCTCAACCCCCGTGGTGCACGAATTGTAGCTCTTGATAAACCCTCCGATGTCGAAAAAACCCAATGGTATTTCCAACGTTATTCAAAACATCTTCCCAGTGCCGGCGAAATCGTATTGTTTGACCGGAGCTGGTATAACCGTGGCGGAGTGGAACCGGTCATGGGATTTTGTACGCCGCAAGAGCATCAAGAATTTTTAAATCAAGTGAGTGAATTCGAGCATATGCTCGTCTCTTCGGGTATTATCCTTTTTAAATTTTATTTCTCCGTTTCCAAAGCCGAACAAGCACGCCGATTCAAAGAGCGCAAAACCGATCCGCTGAAGCAGTACAAACTCTCTCCGGTCGATGCCAAATCGCAAGATTTATGGGAAAAATATACCGAGATGAAATATTCAATGCTTCGTGCTTCCCATACCGGAAATGCTCCGTGGGTCATCATCCGATCCGATAACAAGAAAAAAGCCCGTATCAACTGTATTAAGCACATACTCTCTTCGATTCAATATACTACTGCAAAACAGCCCGATTTAACGACATCAAAAAAAATATTGGTGTGGGGAGACGAAGAGATCAAGTTGATGGAGATGGCACTCCATCAGAATAAATTAAAAAAAGAGTAATTATTTCAAAAAGGAGAGGATCTCTTTTTCGATATCCTCTTTCTCAATCACCGTCGGTTGTGCGATCGGCTTACTGAACAACTCTTTGATCATTGCGGGGATTGGGGTATTGGCTGTTTTACTAATAGCATCCAACGCATCGATATCGCTTGACCCCTTTTCTCCGCTTAACGCATTGGCAATCGTTGGAGAGAACTTTGTCCATTCCGCCGTTGAATAGACAATCGTTTTTATCGGTTTCGTCGCACAACAATCATACGCTTTAAAACACGTTGCCGTATGAGGATCCATTAGATAACCGTTATCGAATGCTTCTTTAATATACGCTTTCCCCTCCGCACCGTTACAATAATCGGCCGCAAAAAGATTTTGAACCTTCATCGTCTCATCATCCGTAAGAGCATAGAAACGATTTGCTTCCAATCCTGCCATTAGCTCTCTGGTACGTTCTCCACCGAAAAGGTCAAACAAAATACGTTCAACGTTGCTGGAGATCAAAATATCCATTGCCGGCGATGTCGTGGCAATAACGCTCTCACCACGCAAATCGTATTTTCCTGTATTAATGAGGCGTGTAAGGACGTTGTTTTCGTTCGAAGCAATAATGATCTTTTCGACTGGAAGTCCCATTTTATGGGCGTAATATCCCCCAAGAGCATTTCCGAAATTCCCGCTAGGGACATCGAGATACACTTTCTCACCCATTGTAATGACGTTTTGACGAACCAGTTCGAGGTAGCTATGGATGTGATAGATGATCTGAAAAATGATCCGTCCGAAGTTAACCGAATTTGCCGCTGAGAGAGAGATGTTTTTCATTTTGAGAGCGTCTTTGAACGTTTGAGAAGCCAAAAGTTTTTTCAATGCGCTTTGTGCATCATCAAAATCCCCTTTGATCCCGATCACTTTGAGATTTTGAGCATCTTCAGTCACCATTTGAAGACGTTGAACGTCCGAAGTCCCCCCATCGGGATAAAGACACGCCACACGAACATTTGCTCTGTTTTTAAACGTCTCCAACGCCGCAGGACCCGTATCGCCGCTCGTTGCCGCTAAAATCAGATACTCTTCACTCCGTTTTTGAGCGATAGAGCTGAGAACCACCCCAAAAGGTTGGAGCGCCATATCTTTGAACGCACGGGTTGGACCGTGATAGAGCTCACTCACATACAAATCATCGCGAACTTTGACAACCGGAACGGGATTGGTTGGATCGTCGAACTTATCATAGAGTGAAAGTGCTTCATCGATTACAGAACCCTCAATATCGATGGCAAGTGTTGTAAGTAAATCTTTCGCCAATTCTTTATAACTGGAATTCACATGCTTAGAGAGGAATGCTTCACCCAAATGGGGTAATTCGCTCGGAACATACAATCCGCCAAACGAGGCTATGGGACTTAAAATCGCCTCTGAAAAAGTAACCTGTTGTGGATGAGTTCCATCGTTTCCGCGTGTTTCAATAAATTTCATCGGTGCCGCTTTGTAAAATTTTCGTGATTATACCAAAGGTGCAATCACGTAACACTTAGAGTGACAAAAATTTCTATTTCAGATGATTAAACTTCTTGCATAATCTCAAAAGCGGTTCGGAAATTGCTTTAGATGTAGTTTACAAGCTGACCTTACGCACTTGATAAAATAAAGGGCAAAAAGGGTAGTTTCTGCCATATCCGAAAGATATGGCAAGCTTTAGGGGGTTGTAGGGAGATTTGTCCCTGATGCTTTGCGATCTATGAGCATAAAGTGGGTAACATCAGTTACAAGGAAAAACAAATGATTAAAGCAATTTTATATGTAATCGTCCGTCTTTTATTTCGGCTCAAAGTGGTCGGTAAGTTTCAGCGTGAAGAGAGCCGCACCGTTATCATCGCCAACCATCAGTCATTTTTGGACGGGTTGATTTTGGGGTTAATGCTTCCGATCGATCCGGTATTTATCATCAACACTGAGATTGCGCGCCGCCCACTGATTCGAGCGTTTTTGTCGCTGAGTGATTATCTTACCGTCGATCCCTCCAACCCGATGGCGATCAAGCAGATCATTCGTCTCATCGAGAGCGGTCGTCCCGTAGTCATCTTCCCTGAGGGGCGAATTACCACAACGGGATCACTGATGAAAATCTATGAAGGATCGGCGTTCGTCACCGTCAAAACGGCGGCTATGATCCATCCGATCATTATCGAAGGGGCGACGTTTAGTGCATTGTCTCGAATGCATGTCGAACACCCAAAACGGTGGTTTCCTCAAATCACTCTCACCTATTGCGCTCCAACCCGTTTGAATATCAGTGAGGGGGGAAGTGCGCATGAGCGGAGAGCTAAATCGGGTGAAGCGATGCGGACATTACTACAGCGCTGTATCTACGAATCCCGTACCCCCAATACCCTTTTTGGTGCCTTTAGCGATGCCGCAGCCGATTACGGTTGGAACCGACGTATTATCGAAGATACCAAACAGATCGAATACACTTACCGCCAAGTGTTAACGATGGCGTTGGGGCTAGGTAAACTCCTCGCACCGCATACCGCGCAAAAAGAGGCGATAGGGGTATTGATGCCGACTGCCGTTCCGACATTGGGGCTTATCCTCGGACTTAATGCATTTAACCGTATCCCCGCTATGCTCAATTTCACTGCCGGAAGCGATGGGCTTCAGAGTGCCTGTACCGCTGCACAAATCAAAACAATCATCACTTCACGCGCCTTTGTAGAGCAAGGGAAACTCGAATCCAAGCTCGAAGGGTTGAGTGGAATTTCGGTTCTCTATCTTGAAGATTTGCGACCGACGATCAGTCTAGCGGACAAACTGTGGCTTATGGGATTCGCACGGTGGTTTCCCAATTTGATCAAGCTTCCAAGTCAGCCCAAAGATCCTGCCGTGATCCTTTTCACCTCAGGTTCCGAGGGGAAACCCAAAGGGGTTGTCCTCTCAAACGATGCGATTCTCGCCAATATCGCCCAAATTCGCTCCATCGTCGATTTTTCCACCGATGATAAAGTACTCAATGCCCTCCCGATTTTTCACTCGTTCGGGCTCACAGCGGGGACGCTATTGCCGATTATCGGGGGGATACCGTTATTTCTCTATCCCTCGCCACTCCATTATCGGGTTATTCCCGAAATCGCCTATGATCGTTCTTGTACCGTATTATTCGGCACGAGCACTTTTTTAAGTAACTATGCCAAACATGCCCACCCGTACGATTTTTACCGCTTGCGTTATGTTGTTGCGGGGGCGGAAAAACTCTCCGAGAGTGTGCGTGATCTGTGGTTTGAGAAATTCGGTATCCGTATTTTCGAGGGGTATGGGGCAACCGAAACGGCACCCGTTATCGCCGTCAATACACCAATGGCGTATCGTAGCGGCACTGTTGGTCAGATATTGCCAGGGATCGAGGCGAAACTCATCCCTGTACCGGGGATTGATGCGGGGGGAATTTTGCACGTCAAAGGTGCTAATGTCATGAGCGGTTATTTACGTGCTGAGCGTCCCGGATTTCTCGAAAAACCGAGTTCCGATGCCGGAGAGGGGTGGTACGATACAGGGGATATCGTCATCATCGATGAAGAGGGATTTGTCCGTATAAAGGGACGAGTCAAACGATTTGCGAAAATTGCCGGAGAGATGATCTCGCTCGAATCGGTCGAGAAACTTGCTCTTAGTGCTTCACCGCACCATGTGCACGCCACATCGTCCCAAAGCGATGAGTCTAGAGGGGAAGCGCTCGTCCTCTTTACGACCGACAGAGAGCTTAAACGCGATACCCTCCAACACGCCGCCCGTGCAGGTGGCTACCCTGAAATCGCCGTTCCTAAAAAAATCGTTTATGTCGATGCTATCCCCATCTTAGGTACTGGCAAAACCGACTACGTTATCCTCAAATCGATGGCGGCAGAGGCATGAGTACGCCGCTGTATCTACTTCGCACCAAACGTTTTGCCCCGTTGTTTGGGACGCAGTTTTTAGGGGCATTCAACGATAATCTCTACAAAAATACCCTCGCGGTACTCCTCACGTTTCAAGCCACCGAGTGGACATCGATATCCTCAGCTCTTCTCGCTCCGCTCATCGGAGCGGTTTTTATCGCCCCGTTTTTCCTTTTTTCAGGATTGTCGGGGGAGATTGCCGATCGGCTAGATAAAGCGCGTCTCGCACGGATCGTCAAAGTGTGGGAGATTACAATGATGATCATCGCCATAGCGGGATTCGTGACCCACTCTTTTACGACCCTTTTATTCGTCGTATTCGGGATGGGGATGCACTCAACCCTCTTTGGTCCTATCAAATATTCCATTATTCCCCAACATATGAGAGAAAACGAGCTGATCGGAGCAAATGCCCTTATCGAGTCGGGGACGTTCGGGGCGATTCTGCTGGGTACGATTGCTGGGGGTGCGCTCGCCGCAATCCCTAACGGTGGAGCAATCGCTTCATCAAGCGCATTGATCGTTGCCGTGATTGGCTATCTCTTTAGCCGCTTTATCCCCTCTGCACCGCCACCGCATCGTGCAGAGCCGTTTCGGATGGGGTTTTGGAAACACACTTCAGATGCTATCACATTAGCCTATCGAGATCGCCTTGTCTTTTTAGCTATTTTGGCGATTTCGTGGTTTTGGCTCTATGGGGCGTTACTCCTTTCACAGTTTCCTTCATTGGTGAAAGATCTTTTGATGGGGAGTGAGGAGACGGTGACGCTGATCCTCGCCCTCTTTACTTTGGGGATCGGTGTAGGATCGGCATTATGCGAGAGGCTCAGTCACCACCATGTCCGCTACAGTATCGTCGTTGTCGGAGGGATCGGGATGGCGGCTGCGGGGGCTGATTTTGCATGGGGGATCGGAACGTTTGAATCTGATGGAGTATTGTTGCACAATCTTTATTTTTGGCGGATCGTCGTCGATGTGACACTGCTGGGAATCTTCGGCGGGTTATACAGTGTCCCGCTGTATGCGCTGATTCAGAAGCGCAGTACACCTGAGGCACGTTCACGTATCATCGCCGCTAATAATATCCTAAATGCCCTTTTTATGGTCGTGGGTGCACTGGCGACAATGATGGTTCTCTCGATGGGATACGCTATTGCATGGCTATTTGGTTTAGTAGCACTGGGGACGGGTTTTGTGGGGTATACCATCCATAATGTCAGGAGGGAAAGATGAAATTTTATGATCAAAAAAGTTCTTGGCGTTTTTACCATCTCCCCTGATGATATTGCCATACTAGCTTCGGGAGAGACGAACGCACCATTGGAACTGACGTCTTTATTTGCTCATGAGGGTAAAAAAGTTGTCTATTTAAAGGGGGAAATGAAGAGGGCAAAGCCCTATCGAATCCTTTGTGGGCATTGCAAAGCAGTACCACAGAAGGCTACAGTGTAATCTGCGTCCCTACTCCATCGGAGGTGAACATCTCAAGCAAGATTGCATGTTCGATCCGTCCGTCGATAATGTGTGCTTTCGGTACTCCCGCATCAACCGCTTCGAGACACGAATCGACTTTCGGAACCATCCCGCCACTGATCGTCCCGTCTGCTTTGAGTGCTTTGATCTGTGCTTCGCTGAGAGATGAAAATAGCTCTTTTTCTTTGTTCAGCACACCCGGAGTATCGGTCATAAAGATCACTTTGCACGCGCCGATCGCCGCCGCGACCGCCGAAGCGGCAAGGTCCGCATTGATGTTGTATCCCGGATGACCCACGATCGGATCAGAACCGATCGGAGCGATGACAGGGATAAACCCTTCGCGCAAGAGATTGTGAATCACAACCGCATTGACGCTCTCTACCCGCCCTGTAAGACCAAATTTTGCTTCGTCTTTAGGTTTTGCACGGAGAAAATGGGCATCTTTTCCGCTGATACCGATCGCTTTGGCGCCGTAGGAGTTGAGGAGTGAAGTGATCTCTTTGTTGATCTCACCACTAAGTACCATCTCCACAATCCGCATCACCTCTGGGGTACTCACCCGCTCACCGTCGATAAACTCGGTCGGAATTTTCAGATCGGAGAGAAGCTGAGAGATACGGCTTCCACCGCCATGAACGATGACTACTTTCACCCCCACAAGGTGGAGCAATACGATATCTTGAGCGAATTTCGCTTTGAGTTCCTCAGAGGTTTGAGCCGATCCGCCGTATTTGATAACGACGATCTCATCACGAAACTTTTTGATGAACGGCATCGCGTCCATCAACGTTTTTACGGTATCAATTTTGCGCTGCATCTACATATTCCTTTACTGTACGTATCAATGTCTGATCCAAATCGGTGGAGAGTTCCATCACGGAGAGGTTAAGTTTAAAAGATGCTATTTTAACAAAGTCTTTCTGAGTAACCAGCAAACTATCGGCACCGCTTTGGGCTAAAATCTCTTCAAGTTCCCTTTGGGTAAAAAAGTGGTGGTCTTCGAAATAGATTTTATCGATAACATCGGGTAAATAGGGGTCTAATCTCTCTGGACGGGCAATGGCGGTTACCAAAACCATTTTCCCAGTTTCGTTATGGATCCGGACATGGCGGCGGAAATGTTCCCCTTCTCGAATCACAATCGCCTCTTTGCCTCTCCAGAGCACCTCGCGGTATGCTCCACTGGGGAGACAAAACGGATTGGGGGTCGGAACATCGATAATGATATCGAGTTTTTCAATCCCGTGTTTGCCGTACCCGTCATCCAAAAGAACAACATCACACCCCATCGATACCGCTTCGGCAATAGCACGCTCACGGATCTCGCTGACGATTACTACCGCATGGGGGAGTGTTGTCGCGTATACCATCGCTTCATCCCCGCTCATTTTGGTATCGCATAAAATGTCCCGATCTTTGACAACCACCATCCCCCGACTCTCTCTGCCATACCCTCGCAAAACAATCGCAGGTTTTTTAAAATAACGGGCCAATTCACTTGCGACAGGGGTTTTACCGCTCCCGCCGATGATCAGATTACCGACACTGACGACGGGAATTCCGTAATTTTTGGGTTTGGTTCGGTGATAACGGATCGATCCTCCAAGACAATACAAAAAACTGATCGGTAAAAGGGCTACGGAGAGAATTTTTTGCACGAGTGTAGGGTGATACAAATACTGTTCACCCCACTGCACTAAAAAACGTTTCAAACGCGAGTAGAGGCTACATCCAAAATTGCATCACAAATCTCTTCGACATCCTCATCACTGAGAGCCGCATAGTTCGGGATTGAGAGAATTTGCTGATAACTGCGCAACGCTACCGGAAAATCGTTGACGCGAAGAGAATATTTTGACTTATAATAGCTCAACAAATGGAGCGGAATATAATGCAATCCGCACTCAATTCCCCGTGCAGCCAACTCTCTTGCGAACGAATCACGGTTTTTATCTACTTTGACAATATAGAGCGAATACGGGTGTTCATCACTCGCATACGGAAGCTTAATATGCGGCGCATCAGCAAGACGCTCATTATAGATCTCGGCAATCTCACGCTGACGTTCGATATTCTCATCTTGTTTTTCCAACTGTACCAAAATCGTTGCCGCATCGAGCGGACTCATCATGTATTGGCTTCCGATATCGACGACATCGTAAATGTATCCAAGACCCTCATCCTCGATCACCATCGCATGGTGACGAAGTAAACGGGCCCGCTCCATAATCTCTTCATCATCACATACCAACATCCCGCCGTTACAGACATTACGACGTAAATGGGGACTGAAATCAAAACAGGTGATATCCGCACCTGTAGAGCCAATTTTTTTCCCTTTGTAGGTTGCGCCTAGAGCGTCGGAAGCATCTTCGACTATCTTGACATCATACTCTTTGGCGATTTCGTACAAATGATCCAAATCGACACTTTGCCCCGCAACGTGCGAAACGATCACCGCTTTAAGTTTTTTGCTTTTGTTTTCACTCAGGTATGCTTCGAGTTTATCCAAATCAATCGTAAAAGTATCGGGATTGATGTCGACAAAAATCGGCTCCGCATCAAAATGACGCACCACTTCCGGAACGTTTGGATAGGCGTTAATGGAACAGATTACTTTGTCTCCGCGCTTGAGATCGATTGCCAACATTGCCAAATGCAGAGCCGCCGTACCGTGAGAGGTTGCCAAGGCATACGATGCACCGATGTACTCTTCGAACGCCGCTTCTAAATCTTCGATGATATTCGGAGCTTCCCCGTCCAAAACTTCATCAATTTTCTCACGCTCATCTCCGCCGACTTCGACACGGTAAAATGGGATACTCATAGTTTGTCCTTTATAAGGTGATATCTCTAGGATAATTAAAATCGTGATTGACCGTCCGTGAGGTCAATTTTGCTATCAATGGCATACGCCGTTTAAACTGATTCTTATAGATTCTGCTGATGATCATATCAACTAATTCGGGGTTTTCTCCACCGTTGATCATCTCTTCACGGGTATGACGCTCTTCGACGTAACGTTTTAACACACGATCCAGCTCACTGTAGGGATAGCCGATTTCGCTCTCATCGCTCTGCCCTGCCCACAAATCAGCCGATGGCGGTTTATCGATAATCGAATCGGGAATCCCCAGATAACGAGCAAGTTCAAAGATTTCGGTTTTATACAGATCTCCGATCGGATTGAGCGCACTGGCAAGATCGCCGTACAACGTTCCGTATCCAAGCATCAGTTCACTTTTATTACTCGTCCCTAAAACCAACGCCCCTTCGCGTGCCGATATATCAAACAATGTTACCATCCGTAAACGGGCGGAGAGATTTCCAACCCGTAACGGTGACATGTCCGAAGTCTCGTACGCTTTGAGCATCGGCTCGATGCTATGCACTTCCGAACGCAAATTAAACACTTCACACAATTCATCCGCATCATCCAGCGAACTCTGTGAAGAGTAGTGAGAGGGCATTTTCACACACAAAAGATCGTTTCCGAACGCACGATGCGCCAGCACCGCCACAACGGCGGAATCAATCCCTCCGCTGAGTCCGACAACGACTCTTTTCAACCCTGTTTTGCGAACTTCTTCGCTTAGAAATTCACTTAAGTATCGGGTTATTAGCTCGTATTTACCCACACTTTAACCTTATTCGTGTATTAACATTTTGCATTATAACTAATTTTGGTAACAAAGTATCAACACAAGGTTAACGAAATTTTCAAGAGCTCTTCTGTTGTAAATCCCGCCTCTTTACGTGCAGTGCAGTTGACATCGACTTTTCGGGGAAAACTCTGAGGATAGTGTTTCTCTATGATCTCGAAATAACACGATATAGGTTTATTTTCTCCCTCACACGCATACTCGAACCACACATCCCCTTTGCGTACGTGATCGATCTCTTCATCCAAAATCACATTTAAAGCCGCCATAATTTTGGCTATCATCGGATTATTCCGATGAGGATAGAGCTTTTTCAATATCAAGGGGGTCGCATCCAATCCATTCGCTTCCAGATATCGGGGGACAACCGCCATCCGCTCGATTAAATCCAACGTACGCATAGAGGATTCAAACAATGCATCATGTACGGGATATTCTCCGTAAAAACTCCCCAATTCCCGAAGTAATGAGACGATCATCTCAAAATGGCGCACCTCATCATCAGCAACCTCCAGCCAATCACGCTCGAATCCTTCTCCCAATCCGCGAAAACGGTAGACCGCATCCAAAGCCAAATCGATAGCACTGTATTCGATATGGGCTATCGCATGAAGCAGCAACGTCTGCCCTCTTTGAGTGTTGAGTTTGGTACGTTTGGGTACCTCTTTGGGATCGCTTAAAACACAAAAATCTTTGTAGGAGGGGTGATCAAAAACAACTCTCGGATAGGAGAGATCGCGCTCTATTTCCCCATCCAAATAGAGGGGATAAAACTGTTTGAAAAGGGTGATTTTCTGCTCCGGAGTGGGAGCGGTCAAAATGGTTTCGAGGGTTTGATAGAGTTCCATGGAAGTATTATGCTAAAATTTGCCTGACACCCGTATTAATGGGCATTTGGAGCCTTTTTTTTGGCAAGGTTGCCAAAAGGTTGCCATATTTTAAAGCACGATAGCCTCAATTTTTGACATATCCACCGTAATGGCTCCTGTGTAGTAGTTCCGGTTTACCCTGTTGTCCATGTGACCCATGATATCCAGTATCCAGTCGGTAGGATACCCCTTCGACTTCAGCATGGTGTTGAATGATCTCCGAAGATCGTGAACCGTTCCGCTCCATATCCCGTTTCTCTTCAAGTGCTTTTTGAAGGCATGGTTCATGGCGTTGGAACTGACGATCCTGCTATCAACCCTGATGACTCCCTTTTCGAAATCGATATTGTTCCATTTCAGACCTATCAGCTCAGAGCCTCGCATCCCGATAAAACAGGCTATCTGAAGGTAATTCTTCAGTTGCCCATTTGCGCTCGTTATGATCTGTCTGATCTCGTCTTCGGAATAGAACGTTTTGGACTTCACCGCTACCCTTTTGGGAAGTTTTACGAGGGCTACTGGGTTTTTGGGTATCAGGTCGTCGTTCATGGCCGTCTGTAGCACGATATTGAGATATGCCCTGCGTGTTACGATGGTCTGCGGGGACAACCCACACTCTTTTTGCCACCGCATCACGTATGTGGGTTTGATATCGCCCAGCATCATGTCCCTGAAAGGGATATTTTCGGATATTTCGAACTCGTATATCTTCCAAAACATCTCCTTGTTACCGGCGTGAACGTATTCGCGTCTATTATCGCTGGTAAGTTCCAAAACCATCTCGCCATATTCGCGCAGCGTGATATCGCGATAATCCGATTTTTTGGGTGGATACTTCGACTCGTACAGCAACCTGTACTCATCGTCGAAATTGTTCTCGTACCACCTCAAAAGCCGCTTGTCCGATTTTTTCCCCGTAGAAATTCGCTTCTGGCTTCCGAACATGTCGCTGTCTAATGTTATAATCCCGTGTTGATTTTCGTACACACGACGTATCGTTTTTTTCTCCTTGATACGTCCGTT
>JACXUE010000016.1 GCA_014764075.1 Sulfuricurvum sp. | reverse complement strand
TTTTCTTTAGGATAAATTTAGAATTTTTTAAGTATAATCCGTCCCATTTTATTTTGAAGGACATGATTATGTTAGAAGGCATTGTAAGAGAGAGTACTGGCAAATCTGCTACTAAAGCATACCGCCGTGATGGTTATCTTATCGCCAACATCTACGGAAAAGGGCTTGAAAATATTCACGCCGCGTTCAAAATGAACGACTTTATCCGCACTGTGCGCAATAAAGAGACAGTAGCGTTTGCTGCAAAGATCGGTGGCAAAGAGATGAACCTTGTGGTTCAGGGGTATGAGTCTCATCCGGTGTCCGGCAATTTGTTGCACGTTGATTTGATGGTTGCACAACCGGGTGTTGTAACACACTATCATGTTCCGGTAAACGCGGTGGGAACACCAGTCGGTTTGAAAAACAAAGGGATGTTGTTCATCGCTAAAAAACGTCTTCGCGTTAAAGCGGCAATCGAAAACTTGCCAAACAACATCACTATCGATGTTTCTCCTTTGGACTTGGGTGATTCAGTCTTAGTTCGTGACCTTCCGGCAATCGAAAACGTAAAATACACCGATTCCGACCGTGTATCGGTTCTTAGTATCATCAAAGCGAAATAATCATGCTGATCGTCGGACTGGGAAACCCCGGCTCGGCGTACGCACAAACACGCCATAATATGGCGGCGGTCACGGCGGTCATAACGGTCTTAAATCGACCGATGCGGCGATTTCTCCCGAATACGTTCGGGTTCGGATGGGGATCGGCAAGCCCGAGCACAAGTCGCAGGTTGCCGATTATGTATTGCACCCTTTTTCCCCCGATGAGCAAAAAAGACTACCCGAATGGATCGGAGCGGCAGCCGATGCGGTTGAAAAGCTGTTGACACAAACATACTCTGACGTAGCGGCGAAATATTCACGTAAAGGGGCATAAAATGATCCCTTATCGGGTACAATAAAAAATCATTTTAATCATTAGGCGCATATGCTCGCATTTACGACATTATCATCTCTTTATCTCCGTTATTTCTTCATTGTACTCATCGCTTTATGTAGTTTCATGGTGGGATTCGATTTGATGGAAAATGCCTCTGATCTCTCCGATTCCGCCAATTTGGCGATGATTTATATCATGTATAAATATTTTTATGCGATCGATATGATGCTTCCTGTATCGCTCGTTTTTGCTTTGATTGCATCGTTGGTAGAGTTGATCCGAAACAATGCGTTGGCGGCTTATTTTGCGTTGGGTTATTCGAAAGTGAGGGTTATGAGCCCATTTTTAGCTATTGCCGGCGTTATGCTTGTTTTGCATATTGCATTGCACTCTACCAATTTTGCTAGAGCGAATGAATTTGCCAACAATCTTCGGGAAGCTTCACAGTTTATACGACCCACCAGCAACCTCTTTTTTACCCATGAGGGGAATTATGTTTTTTTTGGGAATCTCTATCCGTTGAGTAAAAAAGCCGAAGAGATTCGGATTTTTACGTTTAAAGATGGAAAACTTAAAGAATCGCTTAGCGCCGCTGAAGCGGCCTATCATGAGGGGTACTGGAATATACCGCAAGCGCATGTGATTCAGCCCCCCGAAGCGTATGAATTCAAGGGGGGAGGATTTATGGGCGAAGATCGTGAAAATCTAAAGGTTTTACGGGATTTTAAGCCAAAAATTTTGGATCAGGTGTATGAGGGGAAAGCAAATTTTACGATCCAAGATGCCCTTGATGCATTGAAACTGCTCGAAAATCAAAATGTCGACGTAGCCAAAATCACCAGTGCGCTCTATCGAATTTTTATTTCACCGTGGTTTGCCCCGATTTTGATGGTGATATTTTTTACCTACGCCCCTGTAAGCGGTCGTTTTTTGAATCTTTCATTGTTCAGTTTTGTGGCGATACTCATAACTCTCATTGTTTGGGGTGTTTTGTTTATGATGGGAGAACTTTCCAATAACAAAACACTCTCGCCGACAATCGGGGTGATTGCACCGATTGGAGCTCTTGTTTTGTTTATGTTTTGGCGCCTTGGAAATCCCCTAAGGAGAGTTAGGGTAAAATCGCGATAAAACTAATCGTTGAGGATGATGCGTGATCGATTTTAAAGCTCTTTCAGAAACTTACGGGACCCCTTTGTATGTGTATGATTTTGAGGCGATGCGGGTACAATTCGAGTTGTTAAAAGAGGCTTTCAAAGGGCGTAAGTCGATTTTGGCCTATGCGGTGAAAGCCAACTCCAATCTTAGCGTTGTCAAACATTTCGCACAGCTTGGTTCCGGAGCCGATTGCGTCTCCATCGGTGAAGTGCGCCGTGCGTTGATGGCGGGGATTCCCAAATACCGTATCCTATTTAGCGGCGTAGGTAAACGGGACGATGAGATTCGTGAAGCGATTCAAGCCGATATCCTCTACATCAACGTCGAGAGTGAAGCGGAACTCTCTCGTGTCGAAATGATTGCGCGCGAACTGAATACCAAAGCACGCATCAGTATCCGTGTAAACCCAAACATCGATCCCAAAACCCACCCCTACATCTCAACCGGATTGCATGATAACAAATTCGGGGTTGAGATTACAGCGGCCAAGCGGATGTATATCCAAGCGAAAAATTCCGATCACCTTGATCCTGTCGGGATCCATTTTCATATCGGAAGTCAACTCACTGAGCTGGAGCCGATTTATGAAGCGGCGGTGATTGTCGCCGATTTGCTCCGCTCCCTTCAAGCGATAGATGTCGAACTCAAATTTTTCGATATCGGTGGAGGTCTCGGTGTCCGTTACAATGATGAAATAACCATTCAACCCTATGATTACGCACAGGCGATTCTTTCAGCTCTCAAAGGGCTCGATATTACCATTATTTGTGAACCTGGGCGATTTTTGACGGCCAATGCAGGGTATTTTTTGACCAAAGTGTTATATGAAAAACGCAACGGTGCAAAACGTTTCGTGATGGTAGACGGTGCGATGAACGATCTGATCCGCCCGAGTCTATACAAAGCGTATCACCGCATCGAAGCGTTGGGTAAAGAGGGGGATGAGAGCCCGGCCGATGTCGTCGGACCGGTATGTGAAAGCGGCGATTTTCTCGCTAAAAACTATCCTCTTCCGGCAATGGAGCATAATGATTTGTTGGTGGTTCACAGTGCGGGTGCTTACGGTTTCGGTATGGGGAGCAACTACAACACTCGAGGGCGTTCCGCCGAGATTGCGGTGGAGGGGGAGAAAATTCGCCTCATCCGCAGACGTGAGACGTTTGAAGACGTCATTGCGTTAGAGCGTGAGTATTTAGAGGAGTGAAGATGTATTTCATTGATGTGCAAGGGACATTGATCGACGATAACGCGAAGCTCCCGATTCGGGGTGCGGTTGAGTTTATCGATCATCTCAATACCCATCACATCCCCTACATGGTGATTACCAACAGCACCAAAAATCCCAGCGACGAGTTTTTGGGGTATTTAAATTCGATCGGACTGAATATTGGTGCAGACCACTACCTCGATCCGCTGATGATGCTGGAGAGTCATATCGACAAGACCAAAAAGATTGCCGCATACGGCTCAGAACCGTTTCTCAAAGTGATTGCCGATATGGAGTATATCCTCGATTTTGCTTCACCCGATATCGTTTTGGTTGCAATCAAAGAGAATTTCACCCCCGATGAGTATTCTCAGATGATTGAGTTTCTTTTGAATGGCGCAGAACTCATCGGTATGCATGAAACGACCCTTTATGTTAAAGGTGGCAAGCGTTATCCGGGTGTGGGAGCGATCCTCAAGATGTTGGAATTTGCCACCTCGAGCTCCTACAGCGTAGTTGGAAAACCGAGCAGAGCATTTTTTGATGAGGCATTGGTGCGGTTGCGCCGCCAAAAGAGTGGATGCGAATTCAAGGATGTCACAATTATCAGTGATGATCTCAAAGGAGATTTGGTGGGAGCGCAACATTTGGGAATGAAGGGGGTATTTGTGTTGAGCGGAAAAATTCGCAATGCCGATGAGATTATCCCCTCGCTTAGGGCGGATGAGCACCCCGATGCGATTTATTCGGACATGCAAGCGCTATTGGAGAGCTTATGAATACATTGGAAGAGTGCAGAGTACGGATCGACGAGATTGATAATGAGGTGGTGGCATTGCTCAATCGCCGCATGGAGGTGGTTCGTCGTGTCGGCGAGATCAAGCACCAAAATAATAGTGCGGTTTATCGTCCGGAGCGGGAAAAGGCGATAATTGAGCGTTTAAGTGCCATCAGTGAAGAGGCGGGGGGATTGCTCAATCGCCAAGCGATCGAAGCGGTATTTTTGGAGATTTTTGCGGTGGCCAGGAATCTTGAACTCCCTGAACGGATCGCCTATTTGGGACCGGAGGGGAGCTTTACCCATCAAGCGGCAGAATCGCGTTTTGGGGCGATGAGCGATTATCTCTCACTCGGATCGATTGATGCGGTATTCAAAACTCTCGAAGCGGGACGGGCAAAATTTGGTGTCGTTCCGATTGAAAACTCTCGCGACGGTGTTGTAGGGGAGACGCTAGATCTATTGGGGAAAAGCAGTGTCAAAATCGTCGCGGAACTCTATATGCCAATCCATATGGCATTTGCGACCAAAGCCGAAAAAATCCACCACATTAAACGGATCTATTCGAAAGATAAGGGGTTTGGTCAATGCCGCGAATTTTTGACAGAGCATGGGTTGGATGCGGTAGAGCATATTCCGGTCGAATCGACGGCAAAAGCGGCGATTTTAGCTTCCAAAGAACCCGAAGCGGCAGCCATTTGTTCCCATATTGCCGCCAAACTCTACGGTGTGCCGACCTTGTTTGAGAACATTGAAGACGCCCATAACAATGCGACCCGATTTTTTATCCTAAGTGATTTCAAAAATGGGATCAGTGGCGATGATAAAACATCGATTTTGGTACGCCTTAAAGATGCTCAAAGGGCGGGAGCACTGGTTCACTTTTTGGAGGATTTCAACAATGCCCAAATCAATCTCAGTAAAATCGAAAGCCGTCCATCTCGGGACAATGACGCTTTTGGTTACTGGTTTTTTATCGATTTTTTCGGTCATATCGATGAGCCGCAGATTCAAACGTTAATTCAAAAACATCAAGACGAAGTGACATGGCTGGGAAGCTATGTAAGGGGAGAGTTATGAAATTTAATAGCGCATTGGACAATATCCAAGTGTACGAAGCGGGCAAACCGATCGAGTTGGTCGTTCGTGAATACGGGATCGAAAAAGATCAAATCGTCAAACTTGCGAGCAATGAAAACCCTTTCGGATGCTCACCGAAAGTGAAAGAGGCAGTACGTGCCATTATCGATAATATGGCGTTGTACCCTGATGATTCGATGGTCAAACTCAAAACGGCGCTCTCCCAAAAATACGGTATCCGATCCAACGAGTTGGTGATTGGTGCGGGGAGTGATCAGGTGATCGAATTCGCGATCCATGCCAAAGCCCATAATGGTTCTAAAGTTCTCATGAACAGCGTTACGTTTGCGATGTATGAGATTTATGCCAAACAAGTAGGAGCGCAAATTATCCGAACCGCGTCACGTGAGCATAAGATGGATGAATTTTATCCCCTCTATCAAGAGCATAAACCCTCGATCATTTTCCTTTGTACCCCCAATAACCCGACAGGAGATGGGCTCCTTGCGCAAGAAATGATCGATTTTATCTCCAAGGTCGATAAAGATACATTGGTAATCGTGGATGGTGCCTATATGGAGTATGCGCGGTTCAAAAATCCGGACTTTGCGGTTGAACCGAAAGAGTTGATTGAACGTTTCGAAAATGTTTTATTCCTCGGTACGTTCTCAAAAGCGTACGGATTAGGGGGAATGCGTGTCGGTTATGGTATCGCACAAGCTCCAATTATCGAAGCGCTTTACAAAGTTCGTCCTCCTTTTAACATTACAACCCTCTCTCTCGAAGCGGCGTCAGTAGCGTTGGATGATGAAACGTTTGTTCAAGGGTGTATTGAAGAGAATTTTAAAGAGATGGCTCGATACGAAGCGTTTGCACGCTCTAAGGGGATCGATGTGATTGACAGTTATACCAATTTCGTCACTTTATCGCTTCCTGAAGAAAAAAATTCATCAAAAATTGCGCAAGAACTCTTAAAAAAGGGTATGATTGTACGTGATTTAAGCGGTTACGGATTGAACGCTATCCGCGTTACAATCGGAACCAGTGTTCAAAATGATCGATTCTTTGAGCTCACTGAGTCTTTAGTATAAAATTAGGTAACAATGGATTTTAAGGCACTTTTTTCGCAACTCATTGTTTTTTTCGGAAAGCTTACCCAAGCGCAGAGAAACATTATCGGCGTAGCGGTTGCGGGAATTGTCGCATTTTTGGTATTTTTGGTCGTTTATACATCTGAAGGATCGAGCGGCGGGGATGGGTATCAGGTTCTTTTTGATCAGCTAAGTGCCGAAGATGCCGCGAAAGTTGTTGAACAACTCGAAAAAGATAAAATCCCTTATCGTATTTCCAAAGACAAAGTCATCGAAGTCCCTAAAGAGGTTGTTTATAAAGAGCGTATTATCATTGCGTCTATGGGGATTCCCAAAGAGGGGCATGTCGGATTTGAACTCTTCGACAAGCAAGAGTTTGGTGCCACGAATTTTGATCAAGAGGTGAAATTCCGCCGAGCATTAGAGGGGGAACTTGCCCGCTCTATCGACTCATTGGCGCCCGTAGAGAAATCGAGCGTATCTCTTGCTCTTCCTAAGGAGACACTGTTTGTCTCCGAAGAGATTCCCCCATCGGCATCGGTAATGGTGCAGCTAAAAGATGGCGAAAAACTCACCGCGAAACAGATTCGTGGGATCAAAAAACTGGTTGCTGCCGCAGTTCCTAAGCTCACCCCTGAGAATGTAACGTTGGTCGATGCGGAGGGAGAAGCGCTCGGTGATGACGATGCGGCGGCGGCAATGGGTGAGCTGTCAGCATTGCAACAGCAGTATAAATCCAAAGAAGAGAAAAAACAAGAAGAGAAAATCATCAATGTTCTCGCCCCCTTTATCGGAGGGAAGGATCGAATTGTTGCAAAAGTGACGATAGAGTATGATTTTAGCGAACAAAGTTCCACCTCTGAGAAATTTGATCCGGAGAGTGTCGTTCGCAGCGAACAAACCTCGGAAGAAAAACGCGAAGGTGCCGTTCCTGCACCGGTTGGTGGTGTTCCGGGTGCCGTGAGCAATATTGGTCCTGTCGAAGGACTCTCTACCGGAGGAGCCGGTGAGAAATATGAGAAGAATACCGGAACCACCAATTATGAGATTTCAAAAACCGTTTCGACAACCAAAATGGAGTTTGCCCGTATTAAACGGATGACGGCAGCCGTTGTTGTGGACGGGAGATATGAGCCGAAAAAAGGGCCGGACGGTCAGCCGACTGAAGAGATGGAGTATATCGCTTTAGATGAGACGCAGCTTCAGGCGATCGATGCATTGGTTAAACAATCGATCGGTATTGACGAACAGCGCGGAGATCAGGTAAGTATTCGTAATTTTGAGTTTCAAACGACAAAAGAGAAGATGAGATCCAAAGACGTGGCATCGAAAACATCGGAGTTTATTGATACCTACCTCTCGCCATTCACTCTCGTATTTAAATATTTGATTGTCGCCGTCATTTTATTTATTGCGTATAAAAAAATCATCATTCCGTTTGCAGAACGGATGTTGGAATTTAGCAAAGAAGAAGAAGAATTGGATAAACCGAATCTCGAAATTGCGGATGATGAGGGTGAAGATTTGGCTGAAAAAGTGCAAGAAATGCGTCGTAAAGTGGAAAATCAACTTGGCTTGGGTGGAAATTTCAGTGAAGATGAACTTAAATACGATGTGCTGTTGCAGAAAGTAAGGGAGATTGCCGAAGAACATCCAGAAGAGATCTCGTCGCTGATTCAGACGCTGATTAATGAAGAGAGCGGTCTGAGTGATCCTATTAAACAAGCGCAGCGATAGGAGGGCATAATGAATTTAACCCCTGCTCAAAAGGCAAATTTTGAAGAGATGAGTATGACCCAAAAGGTTGCCATATTGTTAATTCAGTTGGGTGAAGATGTTACCAGTACGATCTTTTCACGTATGAGTATTGAGGCGATTACGGAGATATCCAAACACATTGCCAATAATCGGGCGATCGAAAAAAATGTGGGTGCTGCAGTCTTGGAAGAGTTTTATGCGATCATCCAATCGAATCAGTATCTCAGCACTGGCGGTTTAGAGTATGCTCGGGAAATTCTTTATAAAGCTCTTGGACCAGAAGAGGCCAAAAAAGTATTGGAACGCTTAAGTAAATCGATGCAAAATACTCAGAACTTTGCATACCTATCAAAGATAAAACCTCAACAACTTGCCGATTTTATTATGACGGAACATCCGCAGACGATTGCTTTGATTTTGGCCCATATGGATCCTTCCGCCGCTGCCGAAACCCTTTATATTTTTCCGGATGATCTGCGTGCCGAAGTGGCGATGCGTATGGCAAAACTGGGGGATATTTCCCCTTCGATCATCAAGCGGGTCAGTGCGGTATTGGAGAGTAAACTCGAAGCATTGGCGACATACAAAGTAGAAGTGGGCGGTCCACGATCGGTTGCCGACGTTTTCAACCGTTTGGGTGCGAAAGTTTCCAAGGCGACATTGGCGCAAATCGAGCAGCTTGATCAAGAGTTGGCATCATCGATCAAAGAGATGATGTTTACTTTTGAAGATATCGTTAATTTGGATGCGAATAGTATCCGTGAGATTCTCAAAGCGGTGGATAAAAATGATTTGATGCTGGCGTTGAAAAGTTCGGCCGATGAACTCAAAGAGAAATTTTACGCTAATATGTCTCAACGTGCCAAAGATGCTTTTATTGAAGAGATGCAGTTTTTAGGTGCGGTTAAAGTCAAAGAGGTCGAAGCGGCACAACGTAAAATTGTCGACACGGTTCAGGCGTTGGCGGAACAGGGTATCTTGCAGCTGGGTGAATCTGAAGAGATGGTGGATTAACCCTAATGGATGTTGTGATCTCACAAGAGCGTGCGGCTGAACATGTGATCAGTAAGTATCAGTTTAAGATCCTTTCAGCTCTAAGCGATTCAAGTGTCGGCGAAGCTTCCCAAGAGACGCATCGCACCATAACGGAAGAAACACCCGTTATTGTTGAGAGACGTCGTGAAGGGGGAGCTTCCCCCAAAAACGAATTGATTGAGTCATTGTTGAAAAAAGCGGATGAGATGAGCTCTAACGTGATTAAAATGCAGATGCGGATCGAAGCGATGCAAGAAGAGCATGCCGCTGCCCTCGAAGAGGCCCGCAGAGCCGGTTATGAAGAGGGTGTTCTTGCGGGAATCGCACAGGAAAAATCGTCTAACGATGCAATCGGGGCAAAAGCACACGATCAACTCTCTCAGTCGATCAAAACGCTTGAAAACGCGGCACAGGAGTTTAGGGATGCACTCGATTCAATCCAAAAAGAGCTAACCCATACGGCATTGGAAATCGCCAAAGAGGTGATCGGAATCGAGACCTCAGAGCACAGCTCTAAGATTGCCGCTAAACTCTCGAGTGATTTGATTGAAGAGCTCAAAGATGCTTCGTCGATTACGTTACGTGTCAATCCTGCCGATCATGGTTATATCTCTGAAAAAGTAGGCTCTTTAGGCCATGTCGAAGTGCTCTCCGACCGTGTCATCAGCCCTGGTGGAGTGGTAGCGATCAGTAATGCCGGAAACATCGATTCGGAGATCAAAAAGCGTTATGAGAGACTTAAACGATCGCTCTTGCTTGAATCGTAAAGCGTTTTTGCAAACGTTTATACTATAGTATTCGTAAATTAAACTCTTTGTAGGACAGTGGATCAGGATGGATATTAAACATTTTACGTTGAGCGAGTTGGAAGCTTTATCGCAAAAGATACGGGATCGTATTTTAGAGGTGGTCAGTTCCAATGGTGGACATTTGAGCTCGACACTTGGGGCGACCGAAATCATTGTTGCAATGCACAAGGTATTCAACCCCTATAAAGACCCTTTTATTTTTGATGTCTCACATCAATCCTACGCCCATAAGCTATTGACAGATCGTTGGGAAGAGTTTGCGACGTTACGGCAGTTTGGAGGGATCAGTGGATATACCAAACCGAGTGAATCGGATGCTGATTATTTTGTTGCGGGGCACAGCTCAACCTCTATATCACTCGGTGTAGGGGCGGCAAAAGCGATTGCCCTCAAAAACGAGCAGGAGAATCGTATCCCCGTTGTAATGATCGGGGATGGTGCTATGTCGGCAGGGATGGCGTATGAGGCGTTGAATGAGTTAGGGGATCGCAAATATCCGATAGTGATTATCCTCAACGATAACGAGATGTCAATTGCCAAACCGATCGGAGCACTTAGTCGTATGCTTAGTTCGGCAATGGCAAGCCCGTTTTATCAGCGCTTCAAGCGCAAAACCGAACAGTTTGTCGACAATTTCGGTGAAGGGGCACACTATCTCGCTAAACGTTTTGAAGAGTCGTTTAAACTTATTACTCCAGGGATTATGTTCGAAGAGATGGGGATTGAGTATATCGGACCCATCGACGGACACGATCTCAAATCGCTCATCGAGACGTTCGAGGTTGCCAAAGGGATGGGAAAACCGGTTTTGGTGCATGTTCAGACGATTAAAGGCAAAGGGTATGAGATCGCCGAGGGGAAACATGAAAAATGGCACGGCGTTTCGCCGTTTGATCTCAAAAGCGGAGCGGCGAATAGCAAAAGTTCGACCAAAAGTGCCACGCAAATCTATGCCGATGCCCTGATGGATCAAGCTGCTAAAAATGAGAAAATTGTGGGCGTTACGGCAGCGATGCCTTCGGGTACCGGTCTAAGTGTGTTGATAGAGAAATACCCCGATCGGTTTTGGGACGTGGCGATCGCCGAGCAGCATGCCGTCACCTCGATGGGGGCGTTGGCCAAAGAGGGATTTAAGCCGTTTTGTACCATTTATTCAACCTTTTTGCAGCGGGGATTCGATCAGGTGATTCACGATGTATGTCTGATGGATTTGCCGGTGGTTTTTGCGATGGACAGAGCGGGAATCGTCGGAGAGGACGGAGAGACGCACCAAGGGGTTTATGATATCGGCTTTTTGCGTCTTATCCCCAATATAACGCTATGTGCCCCTCGTGATGAGAAATCGTTTCATCATATCATAGAGTATGTGAGCGCTTATGAACACCCTTGTGCGATCCGTTATCCGCGCGGGGCATTTTGGGATGCAAAACTTCCTGAATCTCTCCCTTATGAGACGGGTAAAAGTCAGCTTTTAATCGACAACGATTCGGATAAACTCTGTATCGGCTATGGCAACGGGGTGGGACGTGCGGCACAAACGATCGCTTTGATGGAGGAAAAGCCCTCATTGCTTGATCTTCGTTTTGTGAAGCCCCTTGATAGCGAAATGTTACGCACCATGACACAGCGTCATAAACAATGGTACGTCTTTAGCGATTCGGCACGTATGGGTGGAGTAGGGAGCGCATTGCTTGAGTGGTTGAATGAAGAAAAAATCACCGATGTGCGGGTGGTCAGTTTTGAATACGACGATGTGTTTATCAAGCACGGCAATACCAAGCTGGTCGAAGAGTCTTTGGGGTTGTTGCCCGAGCAACTGGCAAAGGTTATTTCAGAAGAATAACTCCCGCCATTCTACCCGTGCGCCGATGATCGGCACGGTAGGAGAAATACTCATCGCATCGGCATGAGGTGCAATGATCGATCATCTCGATTTGATCCCACGCGATTCCGATTTCGTCTAACTGCTGAAGCAAAATCGTATTGACATCCAAAAACATTTTTCCCTCTTCTTGACGAAGGGCATTGGGGTACCCTTTGGCTTCGGTTTCGTTGGCGATACTCTCGTTAATCTCGTAACAGCATCCATGGATGGAGGGACCCAATACGATACGCAGATCGTAGGATTGGGAACCGAACGCATTGCCCATCTTTTGGACCGTTTTGGGGAGGATGGCATTAAGGGCTCCCGCACGTCCGGCATGAACCGCTCCGATCGCGTTGCGTACAGGATCATAAAGCAAAATAGGGGTACAATCGGCACTCATTACCATTAGGGGGGTATGTTTGCGATCGGTGATGAGGGCATCGCATTGGGGGGGAGTATCAAATGTATGTGAATCGTCGATGATAGTGATATGATCGGAGTGAATCTGGCGCATATGGACGAGCAAACGGCGATCATACCCCAGCGATTGGGCGAGAAGATCGTGGTTGCGGAGGACATCGGAGGGATCATCTCCCACATGAAAGGCGAGATTGGCATTTATATAGGGGGCTTTGGAGACACCGCCATGACGGGTGGTAAAGAGGGCGGTGAGGTTGCTAAAATCAGCCAAAAGCCGCGAATGGATCGTTTTCATAGTGAGAGTTTAACAAGAGAGGGTTTTAGGTCAGATTAATGATCTTTGAATTATCCTTTCATTCCACTTTTTTATGTCGGGGCGTAGCGCAGTTTGGCTAGCGCACTACCTTGGGGTGGTAGAGGTCGCCTGTTCGAGTCAGGTCGCTCCGACCATTGTTTTTCTCTTTTTTATTGCAACCGTTTTCTCTTATCGGACATAAAGACTCTACGTAACGTTTTAGAATTTTGATACAATAAATTAAAATATTTTAGGATACTTTATGATGCAACGACAAATGGCTTCAGTACGGTTGGACGGCAATGATATCGAATCCAAGCGGCAGGAATTGAGAACTTATTTCCATCAGAGTTTTGATCTTTTTGAGTCTCTTTTTGAACTCCTCGGAAGTGATGAGGTCTATTATCGCCAATCTGAACCCACCCGTCATCCGATGATTTTTTATTACGGTCACACGGCTATTTTTTATATCAACAAATTGGTCGCTTCGGGTGCCCTCAAAGATCGGATCAATCCCCATTTTGAGCAGCTTTTTGCGGTCGGAGTCGATGAGATGACATGGGATGCGTCGAGCGATTCGCTCAAATGGCCGCGTGTAGAGGAAGTGCGGGAGTATCGTTCAAAGGTTCGCACACTGGTGGATGAGATGATTAGAACGATGCCGATGAGTTTGCCGATCACGCAGAGCGATCCGTTTTGGGCGATTTGGATGGGGATTGAGCATGAGCGGATACATATTGAGACCTCCAGCGTTTTGCACCGCCAAATGCCGATCGAATTCATTCGACCTTATGAAGATTTTTCTGTGTGCAGAGTATGGGGGGATGCGCCGGAAAACGTCATGGTTGATTTTCGCGGCGGTGAAATCGTCATGGGCAAAGGTTCTAAAGATCAGGGGCTGTATGGATGGGATAACGAATACGGCTATCTACGAGAGAATGTTGCGTCGTTTGAAGCCTCTAAATATTTGGTGAGCAATGGCGAGTTTTTGGAGTTTGTTCAAAGTGGGGGATATGAACATCTGCAGTGGTGGGACGATGAAGGGGTGAGGTTTTTAGAGATACGGGGAATGAAACATCCGCCGTTTTGGATACCGCAAAAGGATGGGACGTATCGCTTTCGTACCTTAGCCGAAGAGATCGATATGCCGCTCAACTGGCCGGTGGAGGTCAATGCCCTCGAAGCGGAGGCGTTTTGCCGTTGGAAAAGCGCGCGCGATCTGAAAACGTACCGCCTCCCGACCGAAGGGGAGTGGCGCATGATAGTACGGGAGGGAGATATGGAGGGCGAAATATTTGACGATAGTCGAGCCAATATCAATCTCTCACACTTCGCTTCATCGGTTCCGGTAGATACGTATCAACATGGTAGAGTATACGATGCCGTGGGAAATGTTTGGCAGTGGACACAGAGCCAGATGGCTCCGTATGAGGGTTTTTTCACCCATCCGTGGTATGAGGATTTTACCGAGCCGACGTTTGATGGTAAACACAACCTTATCAAAGGGGGATCGTGGATTTCGACGGGGAACGAAGCGTTGTTGGCGTCACGCTATGCGTTTCGCCGCCATTTTATCCAGCATGCGGGATTTCGCTATGTGATTGGAGACGGTGAAAATGAAACGATCAAATACGATGAAGCGGTTGCAAAGCGACTTGCCCATCCGATCGTCGGTTATGAAATCATGAGTGATTCAGCCTATGAAGCTCAGATAGAGTGGTTTGCCACACATCACGATTTTGTCATGAAACGTGAATGGCTCAGTTACTCCCCCTCTGTCGTTGCGTCGATCGGATGTGCGATTCGGGCTTTTAGCGATGCGGGGGATGAGGTGATTGTCATGGATCCCGTCTATCCTCCGTTTTACTCGATGGTTCGTGATAATAACCGCTCTTTGGTGATTCACCCTCTCGTTCAAGACGAAGAGGGTATTTATCGATTTGACTTGGATCGGCTGAGTGCTCAGACGAGCGAAAAAACGAAACTATTGCTACTTTGTTCTCCCCATAATCCGGTAGGGAGGGTGTGGAGTCGCGAGGAGCTTTCAAAATTATGTCGATGGTGTGAGGAGAGAAGGATTGTGATCGTCAGCGATGAGATCCATTGTGATCTGGTATACACGCCGCATAAGCACATTCCCACCGCTGAAGTTTCACCCGACTACACGGTAATGCTTCTAGGACCGGGGAAAACGTTCAATATGGCGGGATTTTCGATTTCGACGGTGTGTATCCCATCCCAACCGTTACGGGATAAATTTGAGACTGAGCGTAAACGGGTACATTGGGGGGAAGGGGTGGTCTTGTCTCATATAGGATTCGAAGTGGCCTATCGAGAGGGGGGAGAGTGGCATGATAAACTGATCGCACACCTTTCCCGTAATGCAGAGTACATCAACACGGTTCTCTCTTCGACACCGATACGGTATACCAAACCCGAGGCGACCTATCTTGCGTGGCTCGATTGCCGTGCACTTGGGCTGGGCGATCGCGAACTACGGGAATTTTTTGTCAAACAGGCGGGATTGGGGCTTACTCCGGGACTTAGTTTTGGAAAAGGGGGATTGGGGTTTATGCGGCTCAATTTTGCGGTCTCTAAGCAGATGCTTGACACTGCGCTGAAAAAACTCACGCGAGCGTTGAATGAATGATAAAATCACCGCGTTTATTCTACAACACCACCTTCTCACCCTTGCGACGATCGGAGAGAGACTTTGGTGCTGTTCGATGTTTTATGCGTATGATTCCGACACCTTTTCATTTATCGTCGCTTCGGATGAGGAGACGGAACATATGGCCAATATCGCATCCAATCCCCATGTTGCTGGGACGGTGGCGTTGGAGACCAAAACGGTGGGGAGGATTCAGGGGATACAGTTTTCAGGGGTGATAGAGCGATGCTCAGAGCCACTACAAAAGCTCTATTTTGAAGCGTTCCCATACGCCCGCGTGATGAATCCGACATTATGGCGAATTCGACTTGATGAGGTGAAAATGACCGATAATACACTGGGGTTTGGAAAAAAGATTACGTGGAAACGGGCGTCTTAGGGGAGAAGTAACTACACGGTTTCCCACTGGAGCTTTGAACGACCATTGAGGGGATCATTTTGCTTTTAAAACCGTAGGCTTTGCACCCGTGCGGTTGATTGGCTTCCCATGTGACAAAATAATAGTTACATTTATGACAGTTGATTTTTTGCATAAGAAATTTTACCCTATTT
>JACXUE010000153.1 GCA_014764075.1 Sulfuricurvum sp. | reverse complement strand
TCGTCCATAATCCTGAGGGGAAAATACTCTATGCCAACCCTGCCGCACACCGGATTTTAGAATCCCTCAGCGACACCATCATTGGAAACTCTTTAAGCTCTTTTCACCCCCTCTTTTCCTCTATTTCTTCGGACAATACCGAGCCGGTTCAAATATGTCTCCTATCGGGGTGCACGCAGTGGATAGCGATCCACTCGGTATTCACAAACGATGATGATCAAAACTCCACGATTATTTTTAACGACGTGACCGAACATAAAAAAGCCCTAGAGAAAGCGACCCTATTCGAAAGTGCTGTCGAATCGATCGATGTGGGGATCACCCTCGCCGATCCGAACCAAAACGACACCCCCCTCATCTACGCTAATCCGGCTTTTTTGGAGAAAACGGGATACGCCAAAGAGGAGGTGATCGGTCGTAACTGCCGATTTTTGCAAGGGGATTCGAGAGATCAGAGTGCCCGTGAAACCATACGCAACGCCATCCATAAGCACACCTCTACCCAAACAGAGCTCCTCAACTACACCAAATCGGGTGAACCGTTTTACAATTTTCTCACCCTCTCCCCCGTCTATCTCGACAATGAGCTACGTTATTTCGTGGGGGTTCAACACGACATTACCCCGATCAAACGCCAAGAAGAGAAACTCAGAGAACAAGCGCAATACATCCAAACGATCATCGATGCCCAAGAGGATATCATCATCGCCACCAACGGAAAACAGATCGTTTATGCCAATAAAGCCCTCCTCGATTTTTTCGGTTACCCTACTCTAGAGCCGTTCATCGAAGAGAGTGAGTGTATCTGCGACCGTTTTATCCCTGATGAGCATTTTTTCCATCTAGGGAAAGTGGGAGCCGACGAACTGTGGGTTAACACCCTGATGCGGCTTGAGGAGAAACACCGAATCGTTATCATGGAATCGGCCGAAGAGATCACACACTATTTCAAAGCGACGGTGATCCCCTTCAACGACTCCCACTACATCGTCTCATTCCACGATGTCAGCGCAACACTCCTCAAAGAGGAGATTCTCCTCTCCAAAGCGTACCACGATCCCCTCACCCAAGCCTATAACCGCCAATATTTTTACGAATACGTTGCCAAATGGGTTCGCAAAAGCACCAAATACTCTAGCATGGGGATTATTTTGCTCGATTTGGACAATTTCAAATCGATCAACGACACATACGGTCATCTTGTGGGGGATGAAGTATTGATCTCCACCGCCAAAGTGATCCAAACCGTCACCCGTACAGGTGATCCGGTGGCACGTTGGGGAGGAGAAGAGTTTATCGTGTTGTTGGAGCTAGAGAGTCGTGATGCCCTTTATCGGGTTGCCGAGACGATCCGATCCGCTATCGCCAACACACACATCGACGAGGTGGGATACGTCACCGGCAGTGTCGGAATCACCATCATGGATAAATCCGAACCTCTTGAAATCGCCATCAAACGTGCCGATGATGCCCTCTACAGAGCGAAAAAAGAGGGGAAAAATCGGGTGATAGCGGAGTTTTAAAGCTCGATCACACACTCATCGCTATTCATCTCTTTTTGTGACGAAACATAAAGTTTGATTTTCGTATCTTCGGTGATGATATGATCGATAAGCGCTTTTTTGATGATAAATTTGAGTTTTGTCTGGATCATCGCGATAGTGGGTGAATTCGATACCGAACGGTTGACAATAGGGATAATCGCCTTCTCGGTTTTCGCCTCCAGAATGTATCTTCAAGTCCATTTCCCCACCGACATACTCGGAGGGATCATTATCGCACTCGCTTGGGCAACACTCGCGGTGTGGATCATCCAAGCAGGAGGCAATAGATGAAAAACAAGTTTTTAGAGACCGGAGAACACGGCTACCACCCTCTATGCAAATTTAAAGTTATCCTCACGGGATTGCGGTTTGCGGTACTCTACGATTTTAGCGTTATGTACAAAATAATCCTCTCGCTGTTGATCCTCATCCCGGTATTCATGTATCGGGAGTGGATCGACGTGGCGATCATCATCCTCGCCACCGGCGTGATGATCGCCAGTGAAGTGTTCAACACCGCGATCGAGGCGATATGCGATTTTATGGAGACCAGTTACAACGAAAAAATCGGAATGATCAAAGATATCTCCGCCACCGCGACATTGAGCACGTTGATTTGCGGATATGCGGTGAATGCTTTTCTTATTTCCATCACATATCGGCTGGATTCGCTTGAGCCGCATATATGATCGATAAAAAAATCGATGTCTTCGGATTCACGGCGTTCTTTCGAGAGGACACAACGGTGTATCGCCGTCCCTCATGCCGCTTGCAAAATTTTATAATTTTTATTTTTAGTATCTTTGTGATGTTTAATGGGCGCTGTTTTAACACGCTTCTTATGAAGAGCGTATTCTCGTTTTGTAATACCTCTCGCTGAGAGTGCGGCATCAAATAATTCTGCTTTCATAAATGATCCATTTAGTTATATTGATAAATTATATCACTATTTTTATCTATTAACTCAACTTTCGCACATAGATTTTGGTAAAAAAAGCTATCTGAAATCAATCTATGAAAGCCCATAAATAGGCACTTTTTCGTATAATTTGTTTACCACAACAGACCAATACAGAGATAAACATCTCAAAAATTCTCATCCAAAGCAATTTTATCAAGCGTGATATTGGATACGCACCATTTCAAATACTCCTT